>CAUGKZ010000230.1 GCA_959600065.1 uncultured Kroppenstedtia sp.
CACTAGCATATCCGGAACCGATGCCCCCCAGTTGGGGAAAACCGAACTTCCCGAAAATCAGCATATAGCTGAGCCCAATGTTGAAGGGAACCGCGAACAACATAATCATCATCATGATCCGGGTATGTCATTGGGAATCAAAAAAATAGCGAAGCACATTGGCTGCGAACAGGGGGATGATGCCGATGGACAGTCCGATCAAATAATGCTTGGCGATGTGTTGTACGGCGGGGTTTAGATTCATCAATGAAAGCAGGGGTTCCAGAAATAAGATCCCGGCAAGTACAACGGTGACAGCGAGTAGGACTGATAAATATAGGGCCTGTGTGACGGTACCGGAAATTTTGTGATGTTTGCCGCCGCCGATTAGCTGAGAAACAATCGGTGTGACAGACATCAGAATCCCATTGATGCCGGTGAAGATAGGCATCCAGAGACTGGATCCGATGGCCACGCCGGCCAGATCATTCGTTCCGGCTTGACCTGACATCATCGTGTTAAACAGGTTCATGGAATATAAGCTGATTTGTGTAACCAAAATAGGCCATAAGATCACGAAAAACTGAGAGATTTTCTCTCTCATCGTTGCAGTTTGATGCATCCGACGTCCTCCTTTTCTCCAAAAAAATCATGAGGTCTAGATCATTCAAAAAGAAGTAACCCGCACCCTTCTCAGGTCGCGGATTACTTCTCGCGTGTGATGATCGCGGATCATGTAGTTTAGGTGGCAGGGATGGCTCCGCCGCTGTTCCAGTTCGTATGCTCAAGATATCACAGAGACGGGTGTTTCGTCCAGCCTGGGCCAGAAAGGGCGGATGGAAGGTCATGTTTCAGATCGACTCCCTCAGCAGGTGTGGTTTTTAGAAGAGGGCTTGTTCGTCGGGACGGATTCATCGCACGATCTTTCATCATGAATAATAAACAGGGAGTAGAATAAGAGGAAAGGGGATCATCATGACAGGGATCCACAGGTTACGAAAAGTTCTTAGGCAGACCGGCTTGCATCATGAGCTGACCCATCGTCCTCCAGAGAAGCGTTCTGTTGCTGTCGCCAAAAAGGGGAGAGCCGTCCAACGCAGTTACGGGCCCCATCAGTCCACTTGCTTATGGAAGGGAAAAGAGGTTTACAAGAAAACCAGATAAGGTTTGAAACATAGCAGGAGCACCCTGGAGCGGGATGCTCCGATTTTTGTCTGGGAGATGGAATGCTTTTCAAAGAAAATCCCAAGCAAGGAGGAGTATAATGGCTATAGTTTAATGAATGGAAAGGAGGGAGGGCCATCCTTTCCGATGAGGGATTTCCGGCCCGATGCCCATGAAGATCCTGTTGATTGAAGATGATCTCCCGTTATTGGAATCTCTGCAGCGGATTTTGGAGAAGGAATTTGAAGTGGAGACAGCGGCGGCAGGTGATCAAGGTTTGTTTCTCGCTGAGCAGAATATTTATGATCTGATCGTTCTCGATATCATGCTGCCGGAGATCCATGGCCTGGACATCCTGACCACACTTCGAAGAAAAGAGATCGAGGTGCTGGTGCTGCTGTTGACTGCCAAGGACAGTGTAGAGGATAAAGTGAGGGGATTGGATCGGGGGGCGGACGATTATTTGGTCAAGCCTTTCGATGTACAAGAATTGCTAGCTAGAGTCCGTGCTCTACTGCGTCGCAGGGGGGCGTTAAAAACAGATGGAATCTTGCGATACGGGGCGATTCAATTACACCTGAAAGAACAAGAAGGGGAAGTGAATGGTTTTCCGCTACAACTGACGGAAAAAGAGTTCCTCCTGCTGGAATTTCTCATGCAGAATGCGAAGCAGATCTGACCTCCCTTTCGATCGTGGAGCTGTATATTCATTATCTTCGCAAAAAATTATCCGCGCAGGGTTTGGACGGAGTGATTCATACGATCCGCGGTGTGGGCTATATGTTGGAGGATCGGAGATAAATGTTCCGTAAAACACAAATCCTCCTCACGCTGCAATATGCGGCTGTGTTTATGCTGATCGTCAGCTGTCTGGGGGCTTTTTTATACTGGTACATGGAGAAACAATCCTTTGCCAAGATCGACCACTCCCTGTTGCTCAGTGTCCAAGCGGAAGAGGAACGGCTACGGGGGACTGGAATTTCCGCCCCTTCGTCGTTGGACCCGCTCATCGGTAAAATCATATGGGATGAAAACAACCGTGTGGTTTACACCGAAGCTCCTTTCTCGTCGATCATCGAAAATCTTCATCCTGAAAAGACAGACGGAGAAGTACATACCCTTGAAGCAGAGGGGTTTACTTTCCGGTATCTAGCGGTTTCAGTACAGACTTCCGAGGGGCCTTGGGTGGTTCAATCGATTCGTAATATCGATGCGGAGATGATGACCCTTCGGGATATGCGCAATAATATTATCATCGGTTGTGCGCTGTCAGGGGTGGTTGCACTGCTGGCGGGTTATTTTCTTGGTAAACGGGCGCTCATACCTATTCGGCAGGCCTGGGAAGTCCAACAACAATTTGTGGCCGATGCTTCACACGAGTTGCGCACCCCCCTGACCGTTATACAAACGAGAACGGAATTACTCTTGCAACATCCCCATCAAACCGTGCAAGAAAAAAGCGATGACATTTCTACCATCTACCGTGAAACCCGACGGGTTCGCCGATTGGTGAATGATCTTTTAACATTGGCACGCAGTGATTCCAACCAATTGGAATTGGATCGACAAGCTTTTGATGTGAGTGAATTATTGAGTGAAGTCGGGGATCATTTTAGTGAATTGGCGGAATTAGAGGGCATCACCTTTGAAATCCATATCCAATCCCGTCTTTTTTGCAACGGAGACCGGGAACGAATCCATCAGTTGCTTGTCATCTTGTTGGATAATGCGGTGAAGTTTACCCCTTCTGGCGGGGCTGTTTATTTAAGCTGTGGCAAAAAGGGGTCTCAGCTGTTCATTGAAGTAAGGGATACGGGAGTAGGTATTTCCGAGAAAGACTTGCCAAGGATCTTTGACCGGTTTTATCGGGGAGACCAGGCAAGAGGCCGCAGGGACGGCGGAACAGGTCTAGGGTTGAGCATTGCCCAATGGATTGTGGAGAAGCATGGAGGTAGCATCTCGGCCAAAAGCAATTCCGAAGGAACCACGTTCACAGTTAAATTGGCGGCTGTAGCAGGACCTTGAGTATTTTTCGACTGATGTGCCAGACACATAACTCCCCGCTGTTGTCAGCGGGGAGTCGTTTTATCCTTCTTGCAGAGTCACTGTAGTATTCTGTTTTTTACCGTTCCGGTAATAAGTCACCTTCATGCGTTCACCGATCTTTTTTTCTTTTTGCAGATAGGACTGTAGCTGGGAGCCGTTTTTTATCCTTTCGTCGTCTAGAGCGACAATCACATCCAAACGGCGGAGGCCGGCTTTGGAGGCGGAGCTACTGGGGGTGACATCCAGGATGACCACCCCATCCGTGACGGAATCGGGTAGCTGGAGTGTGATTTGCCTGTCTGTGGCGGCAATCGTATCCAAATCTTTCAGGGCGATCCCCATGAAGGGGCGTTTCACTTTCCCATATTGGATGAGCTGATCGAGAATCGGTTGCGCCTCGTTCGCCGGAATGGCAAATCCCAAACCTTCCACTCCTTCTTTTGAAACCTTCATACTGTTGATCCCGATCACTTGACCGGCGGTGTTGATCAGCGCTCCACCACTGTTTCCTGGATTGATTGCAGCATCGGTTTGGATCACCTCCATGGACAAGTGTCCGGAGATATTGATCTTGCGGTGGGGTGAGCTGATCACCCCGGCAGTGACGGACTGGGAGAACTCGATTCCCAGGGGGTTCCCAATGGCGACAGCGGGTTCTCCCGCTTTAAGAGTATCCGAGTTTCCAAACTGAGCAACGGATGTCACCTGTTTATCGGGGATTTCCAAGACGGCCAAGTCGGTGATTTCATCACTGCCTAGTACCTGACCCTTTACCTTTTTTTCGGTTTTTCCGTCATGTACCACCACGATCACCTCATCTGATCCAGCAACCACGTGATGGTTAGTAACTACTCGTGCCTTTCCCTCCTTTTTTTCAAAGATGATCCCGGAGCCGGTCCCTTGTTCTTCAGATTGCAAACCAAAAGGATCCTCATTTTTTTTGCGGTTGACAATCCCGACCACAGCGGGCTGAACTTTTTTCACGCCTTCGGTGATGTTGCTGTCTACATCGACACTCACCTTTTGTACTGGCCCCGCTTTCTCCTCGACAGCACGGGATCCAACGGATGGATTCGGGGAAAAGAGAGGGGTTTGGGTAAACAGTGTCAATGCCAAAATCCCGCCCACCAAGCCTGAAACCAGCC
>CAUGKZ010000231.1 GCA_959600065.1 uncultured Kroppenstedtia sp.
TCCTGGGGTCGCAATTCGCATTTTCCAAAGGCTTGAACTGCATCCACATGAAAAAAGGCCTTCGGATACCGGCTGACGATCCGGCCGATTTCCGGGATCGGTTGGATCGTTCCCACCTCATTGTTCGTATGCATGACGGAGACCAACACCGTCTCCTCTGTCATGGCCGCTTCCACATCTTGCGGTCGGACCCCTCCCGATTCATCCACTGGAAGCCGGGTCACCTTCCATCCCGACATCTCCAGCTGATGGCAGACTTCTAGGACGGCAGCGTGTTCCACTTGGGTGGTGATCAAATGCCGCCCCCGGTTGCGATGTTGCCAGGCCACTCCTTTGATGGCCATGTTGTTGGCTTCCGTTCCTCCCGAAGTAAAGACCAGGCTTCCGGGGGAAACCCCCAGAAGCCGGGCTGTGGCCTCCCTCGACTGCTTGAGAAGCCTCTCCGCTTTTCCCCCCCACCCATGCAGGGAGGAGGGATTTCCATATACATTCTTCATCACGTCGGCCACCACCCGGATCACCTCCGGGTCTGGCTGTGTCGTTGCACTGTTATCCAGATATACCATATCGTTCATCCTTTGATCACACGATTGAGATTCCGACCCCCATCATATCACAGGAGTCCTCGTCATAAAAAGAAATCCCGACGTGTCTAATAGGAGCATCGTGATTTATGCGTTCATGTACGGTCGGGATTGGGTTTCACATTCCGCTTCGTTGTTCTGACGAGCCAAAGGCGCTCCATGTAAAACCCAACCCTCCCTGCATAGCGAGACCGGGGGCGATAGCCCCCTGGCGAGACTTGTACTGGTGAGTGCATAGCGAGACCGGGGGCGATAGCCCTTGGCGAGACTTGTGCCCTATGGGTGGTGACTTTTTCACCACACTTATAGGAGTATACCCGCAATGGTCTACACAAAAAACCGGCTGTCTCCACGGAGAAAACCGGTTTTTTCACATTGCCTACATCTCACTTCGTAACACCTCGATCTGTGCCCGATGATGGTCGTCATGATCCGCCAGCCCCCGGATATACTCAGTCAGGGTCAGGGAGCGGGCACCGATGGTGAAGGGCACTTCCCACCGTGGCTCCGGAATAGCCTCCAAAGATTGCACCCACGCTGCACGCGCCTCACAAAAGGCGGAGATGATTTCTTCCCTGGATGCCTCGGAGCGGGCTCATTGGGAGGCACGTTCGTCCTCCACTCCCCCTGGCAGCGGGCACCGTCTCACCCGGCTGAAGTTGCCCCAGCCGCTCTTCGATCAGGTACCGGTCCCGGAAAACCAGATGAGGCACAACTTCCGCCGGGGTTTCCACCACAGCCTCTCCGACATGCCTTCCAGGGAGCGGGCGTAATCGCCCATTTGCCGGAATCGGTACAAGCTTTCCTTCACTGCTTTTCCGTCTTCCCCCCTTGTCGGAGAGAGGATTGGCGCACTTTCAGTTCGGCAGGGAGCAGGATTTCTTTTCCTGGGCGAAGTTTTTCGCGATTCTCCAGTCCCTGCAGCAACAGCTCCATCGCTTCCGCCCCCAGTTCATAGGAGAGGATACGGACACTGGTCAAGGGGGGATGGGTATGGGTCATCATCGGTGTGTCGTTAAACCCGACGATCCCCAGTTCTTCCGGCACCCGCAGTCCCATGTGGTCAGCGAAGCGGAGCGCCCCCAGGGCGAACAGGTCGTCGGAAGCCAACACCGCATCAAAGTCGACCCCGGCTTCCCACATCCGGCACAATGCCGCAAAACCGGCTTCCTCGGAAAAATCCGTCTCCACAATCCGCTTCGATTCCACCGGAAGTTCAGCTTCCACCAGGGCTTTTTCATAACCTTGACCACGGTCCAAGCTGACTACGAGATCGCGGGGTCCGCTGATAAAGGCGATCTTGCGGTAGCCTTGCTCCAACAGGTGTTTCGTGGCCCGGCGGGAGGCCTCCACATTGTCATTGTTGACCGACAACACCGGGGCTCCGGCACTGCGTCCGATCACCACGAAGGGGGTCTTCTCCCGGATCAATACGTCAATCACTTCATCCTGCACCCGGGAAGTGGAGATAATCATTCCATCCACCCGGCGCTCCCGGATCAGTTGCAGACACTTCTTCTTTTCGTCCTGTTCATCGAGACTGATGGAGAGCAGAATATCGTGATCCCACCTCTGGGCCGTCGCCGACATGCCCCGGAGCACTTCGGAGAAAAAGGGGTTGGAAAAAGCCTGGTCCGCCCGTCGGGACAGGGTGAACCCGACGGTTCGTGTCCGGCTGCGGACGAGACTGCGGGCGATGGCATTGGGAACATAATTCACCTCATTCATCGCCCGCCGCACCCGTTCTTTGGTCCGCTCACTGATCCGGTCGCTGCCGGCGATCACCCGGGAAACGGTGGAGGGGGAAACCCCCGCCAGTTTGGCGACATCTTTGATCGTGGCCATGATCATTTGCTCCTCTTTTTCCTGGGATGTATGGAGATGTAAATGAAGCGCAAACGTTTTCCGCCTCCATTATACCGGATTATCCATCTACCTTCCTTCCCCGTCTGCCACTGGGGTATAATAGACGGAAATGCTGCCCCGGAGGTGAAGAAATGAAAGAACGGGATGAGATCCGCTTGACCCAACTTTCCGCCAAGGCGGGGTGAGGTTGCAAAATCGGTCCTTCGGACCTGGCGCAGGTTCTGCGTCATTTACCCCGTGACCAGGAACACCCGGAAGTGCTGGTGGGCCTGTCGGAACCGGACGATGCCGGTGTGGTCCGGATCGATGATGAGACGGCCCTGGTCCAGACGGTGGATTTCTTCACTCCCGTCGTGGACGATCCATACGCCTTCGGACAGATCGCTGCCGCCAACAGTCTGAGCGATGTCTACGCCATGGGGGCGCGACCGATCACCGCCCTGAACATCGTGGGTTTCTCCGTCTCCAAGCTGGATGCCTCCCTCCTGGCCGATATCCTGCGGGGAGCCGCCGACAAGGTGAAGGAAGCCGGGGCTGCGATTATCGGCGGCCATTCCATCGACGACCCGGAGCCCAAGTTCGGCTTGTCCGTCACCGGAAGGGTCCATCCGGACCAAATCTGGCGCAAGGGCGGCGCCCGCCCCGGTGACCGGCTTCTCCTGACCAAACCTGTCGGAGTCGGAATCCACACCACCGGCATCAAACGGAACCAGGTCACCGATGAAGAGATTGAACGGGTCACCCAAGTGATGGCCACCCTGAACCGGGTGGCCGCAGAGACCCTGTTCGACTACGATGTCCATGCCTGCACCGACGTCACCGGGTTTGGCCTTTTGGGGCACGCCTCGGAGATGAGCCGGGCCGGCTGTGTCGGCTTTGAGATCGAGGCCGGGGCCGTACCGGTCCTCCCCCGCACCGACAAACTGGCCCAACAGGGCATCGTCCCCGGCGGTACCCGGGCCAACGCCCGCCATCTGGAAAATTGCCTCCTGCTGGAGGAGACGGTGAGTGACACCCTGCACACCATCCTGTGCGACGCCGTCACCTCCGGCGGCCTCCTCGCCGCCCTCCCGGAGGAACAAGCCGAGGAAGCCCTGGCCTCCCTCCATCGCAACGGCGTAAACGATGCCCGCATCATCGGCCGCGTCACTGAGGAACACCCCGGCAAGATCCGGGTATATTGAGGCAAAGGCGAAGCCCCCACCGTTGATGGCCGGGGGCTTCGTCGTGTGCGTCAAAGACAGTTCAGCAAACCCGGGAGGCCCGAAGAACCGTAACTGGGGCACTTGGCCTCCCTTTCATATTACCTGACCATGATCTTTCTACGAATTCGTCGCTTCGATCCACTTAGTGATAACTTCTGTCAGCTTTTCTTTCTTGGCTATCACATCATTCATATCGGTAAATTTTATTATCGCTCTGTCATCAGCAACCCAATCCAACAGCTTTGTGGTGTGGGTGAACAAAGGTCCATTCCCGGAGTTATCTTTTACCTTGGCTCCACAGTGAAAGACCAGTCTGAAATATCCTCTGCCGTGCAGATTAAAAGTCACCCTGTCTTCATTTTCAAAACAAAAGCTCGGTGCATTCCATTTTATGTGCTCTGTCAGTCGTGGATCAGCGCTTAAAATGATTTTTCGTACTTCCTCAATTTCTTTCTTCAGGGGATGTTCAAGATTGTTCATATATTCAACCACTTGTTGATGACCAGACAGATTCATCGATGACATATCATTCCTTACTCCCTTCATCATTTTACTTTAATCCATATACAGCACCTTGTATCCCTTCTGGATACAGGTGTTTTTTTCCTTTTTGCCGGAGTGTAAGGGTTTGGGAAATTTGTTGTTAAAAGAGGTGTTTGCTTGGGCTGAACAAAATC
>CAUGKZ010000232.1 GCA_959600065.1 uncultured Kroppenstedtia sp.
AAACGGATCGGGGGATTCATCACAGTGAAGGGTTTTTATGTCACCCGTATCTTGCGGGGCAACGGAGGTGGGATGAGAGTGACACAACTGAAACGGACATCGTTATACCCTCTTTACAAGGAGGAGGCCAAGCTGGTCCCCTTTGGCGGATGGGAGATGCCGGTGCAATTTTCGGGAATCAAGGCGGAGCATGAAGCAGTTCGCACCCGAGCCGGTCTCTTTGATGTCTCCCATATGGGAGAGGTGGAGGTGGAAGGAGCAGGTGCTCTGGACTTGCTGCAAAAACTGATGACCAACGATGTCTCCAAACTGGTGGACGGCCGGATCCAATATACGGCCATGTGCTATCCCGATGGGGGGACGGTGGACGACCTCCTGATCTACCGGAAAGGGGAAGGGCGGTACTTTTTGGTCCTGAATGCCGCCAACATCGACAAAGATGTGGAGTGGATCGAAAAACAGCTTCAAGGAGATGTAACGGTCAAGAACCTTTCCGCGGAGACGGGGTTACTGGCGTTGCAGGGGCCTTTGGCGGAAGAAGTGCTTCAGGGATTGACACAGACGGATCTGTCGCAAATCAGGCCCTTCGCTTTTCAGGAAGCGGTTTCTCTCGGAGAGGTGAAAGGGTTGGTCTCCCGTACAGGGTACACTGGAGAGGATGGTTTTGAGATCTATCTTCCGGCAGCGGATGCTCCGACCCTATGGCAGCGGATTTTGGAAGAAGGTAAGGAACGGGGAGTGATTCCCTGTGGTCTCGGTGCCAGGGATACCCTTCGCTTTGAAGCTCGGCTTCCTCTCTATGGAAACGAACTTTCTGCCAGCATCTCGCCCATAGAGGCGGGGATCGGATTTGCAGTGAAGCCGGACAAAGGGGAATTTGTCGGCCACGAAGTGCTGGCCAAACAAAAGAAAGAAGGACCTCCCCGGAAATTAGTCGGACTGGAGATGGTAGGCAGAGGAATCCCCCGCTCCCATTATCCGGTGTATGTTGGGGAAGAAGAGGTGGGTGAAGTCACCTCGGGTACCCAATCTCCCACGTTGAAAAAGAATGTGGGTCTGGCACTGATCCAGGCGGAACACGCAGAGTTGGACCGAGAAGTGGATGTGGAGATCCGGGGAAAAAGAATCCCGGCAAAAATTATCAAAACCCCTTTTTATCAACGTCCGAAACAGTGACCGCCGGATCGAGGTAGACACGGGGTCGGAACAATGCCAGAGGAGGAATCTGGAGTGAACTTTCGATACTTGCCCACTACGGAGGCAGATCGCCGAGAGATGTTGGAAACTCTCGGGATCGATTCTGTGGAAGACCTCTTCCAAGATATCCCCAGGAACATTCGGTTCCAGGGGCGTCTCAACATACCGGAGCCCATGGCGGAACCGGTTCTGACCCGACATATGAAGCGGTTGGCAGGGAAAAACGCTTCTTTTGATCAATACGCTTCGTTCCTGGGGGCAGGGGCTTACGAGCATTACATCCCTAGCGTGGTCAACCATGTGATTTCCCGTTCTGAATTTTACACTGCTTACACCCCCTATCAACCGGAGATCAGTCAGGGCGAACTGCAGGCGATTTTTGAATTTCAAACGATGATCTGTGAGTTGACGGGAATGGATGTGGCTAACTCTTCCATGTATGATGGACCTACCGCTCTGGCAGAGGCGGCCGGGGTGGCTTCCGCCGTTTCCAGAAAGTCGAAGGTGCTGATCTCTCAGGGAGTTCATCTGGAAGCCCGAGCCATTTTGAGAACCCAGGCCGAGGGTCTCGGCCTGGAGGTGGTGGAGATTCCCTGCAAGGACGGAGTGACAGATCTGGAGAAGTTGAAAACGTCCTCCGATGGGGAGACGGCGGCGGTGATTATCCAATCCCCCAACTTCTTCGGAAATCTGGAAGATCTGGCTGCGGTGGAACCGATTGCCCATCGGCATAAAGGATTATTGATCGTCAGTGCCAATCCGGTCTCCCTCGGTCTTTTAAAACCGCCAGGGGAATTCGGTGCGGATATCGTGGTGGGAGATGCGCAACCGATGGGAATTCCTGTCCAATTCGGTGGCCCCCATTGTGGATTTTTTGCTGTCACCAAAAAGCTGATGCGAAAGGTGCCGGGCCGGATCGTTGGCCAGACGACAGATGAGGAGGGAGTCCGAGGGTTTGTGCTGACCTTGCAGGCCCGCGAACAGCACATCCGTCGGGAGAAAGCGACATCCAACATCTGTTCCAATCAGGCTTTGAATGCCCTGGCGTCTGCGGTCTGGATGACCGCTCTCGGCAAGGTGGGCTTGCAACAACTGGCCAAACTCAACCTGGATAAGGCTCACTATGCCCAGGAACAGTTGAGTCGACTGAATCAGGTGGAGCCGCTCTTTGACCAGCCCTTTTTCAATGAGTTTGCCCTACAGCTGAATCGACCGGTGGCTGAGGTAAACCAGGCACTCTTCAAGGAAGGGATCATCGGCGGTTTCGATCTGGGCCGTCACTATCCGGAGTGGGCGGGATCGATGCTGATCGCGGTGACCGATATGCGCACCAAAGAGGAGATCGATCAGTTGGTCGGCGTATTGGAGGGATTGTCATGAGCGAGGAGAAAGCATTGATCTTTGAGATGAGTAAGCCAGGCCGGAGGGCGTACAGTCTTCCCCCGTCGGATGTTCCCGCTGCAGAGGTATCGGAGTGGATTCCCGAGAGCATGCTTCGGGAAACTCCGGCGGAACTGCCGGAAGTCTCCGAGTTAGATCTGATCCGCCACTATACCGAGCTGTCCCGCCGCAACCATGGGATCGACAATGGATTTTATCCTCTGGGTTCCTGTACGATGAAGTACAATCCGAAAATCCATGAAGATGTGGCTCGCTATCCGGGATTCGCTCAGATCCACCCCTATCAAGGGGAGGACACGGTTCAGGGGGCCTTGCAATTGCTGTATGAATTGCAGGAGGATTTGGCGGAAATCACCGGGATGGACCGAGTCACCCTGCAACCCGCTGCCGGTGCCCAGGGGGAGTGGACCGGGCTGATGATGATCAAGTCCTACCATGAACTCCGGGGGGAGGGGAGCCGGAACAAAGTGATCGTTCCCGACTCCGCTCATGGGACCAATCCGGCCAGCGCCAGCGTGGCCGGGTTTGAAGCGGTGACAGTGAAGTCCGATGAGAAGGGTCTGGTCAGTGTAGAGGATCTGAAGCAAGTGGTGGGAGAGGATACCGCCGCCTTGATGTTGACCAACCCCAACACACTGGGACTGTTTGAAAAGGAGATCAGGGAGATCGCCGAGATCGTCCATGAAGCCGGGGGCTTGCTCTATTACGACGGTGCCAATGCCAACGCGATCCTGGGGAAAACCCGCCCTGGGGACATGGGCTTCGATGTAGTCCACCTGAATTTGCATAAAACCTTTACCACACCCCACGGCGGGGGAGGTCCCGGATCGGGTCCCGTCGGTGTGAAGGAGGTCTTGGTTCCCTTCCTGCCGGCTCCACTGGTGGCGAAAGAAGGAAATGGTTACTACTTCGATGATGATATTGCTCATTCGATCGGGCGAGTCAAAGGATTCCACGGCAATTTCGGTATGCTGGTGCGGGCTTATACCTACATCCGCACCATGGGACCTGACGGCCTCAGGCAGGTGTCCGAAGATGCGGTTCTGAATGCGAATTACCTGATGAAGCGATTGCAATCTCATTTCGATGTGCCCTTCAATCAGGTGTGCAAGCACGAATTCGTCCTGTCAGGAAACCGGCAGAAGAGTCAAGGGGTTCGTACTCTGGACATGGCCAAGCGCCTGCTGGACTTCGGAATCCATCCGCCGACGGTCTACTTCCCCCTGATCGTCGAGGAGTGCATGATGATCGAACCGACGGAAACAGAGAGTAAGGAGACACTGGATCACTTCATCGATGTGATGATTCAAATCGCCAAGGAAGTGGAAGAACATCCGGAGGCGGTCCAAGAAGCTCCCCACCACACTCCGGTGAAGCGCTTGGACGAAGTTACCGCCGCCCGCAAGCCGGTATTACGGTGGCAAAAAGAAGATTGATGAAGGAATCCCCCACCTGGTATGGTGGGGGATTCGTCGTCTTCGAAAAGGGATTTTGAGGATGACCGGTTTGTCGGGCGTGTTTTACGCAGTGATCGTTGACTCAGGTGATGTTGCATCCACTGTTCATCCCAGACTCCCCGGGTGAGGAAATGGCTCCACGTGGTTCGGTGTCGATGTTCACGACTCCACGTGTTCACATTCGTCAGCGTCCTTGAATTCAACCTCTCCTCCGATATATATTTTATCAGGGCTGTTGATTAACCAGAAAATGGGCAGCGGAAGGGAGTCGTGTG
>CAUGKZ010000233.1 GCA_959600065.1 uncultured Kroppenstedtia sp.
GAGACCCGGGAGCGGAAAGCGACCCTGGCGAGACTTGTGCCCTATGGGTGCAAAGACTCTTCACCCTCCCACCATCCCGACCTGATTTCCACCTCATATATGGCTAATCAACAGGACTCTGTGAAACCTCATCCGCCCTCCGATATTTTCACTCCACTGTCGGGAGATCTGTCCTATCCAACCGGTGGGCACCGTCTTTTCTTAAATCTTGCATTACCAGACATGCCCTAGTATACCCGATGGAAGCCGATTACTTAAAGACCTGGCCTCCCCGTTTGTATTCCACGTCACCGATCCCTTTTCGAACGTTGACCACACGGGCGATCGCAAAGAAATAATCCGACAGGCGGTTCAGGTAGCGGCGAACCTCTTCATTGGTCTCCTGTTCTCCAGTGAGGGTGACCACCCGCCGTTCCGCTCTCCGGGTGAGTACCCGGCAGATGTGCAACACCGCCGCTGCCGGGCTTCCCCCAGGCAGAATAAACCTGCGGATTTCCGGCGTCTCCTGCTCATAGCGATCGATCCACTCTTCCAGACGAGTTACACTCTCTCCGCTCACTTTATAATTCCGCTTTCTGCCCGCCTGGGCCAGATCTCCCCCCGCATCAAACAGCTCATGCTGAATCTCTGTCAGTTCGGCGATCAGATCCCCATACGCCTCGGAATCCAGGCGGCTGATCGCTTCTCCAACAAAGGCATTCACCTCATCCAGGGTGCCATAAGCCTCCACCCGGATATCATCCTTATCCACCCTGCCTCCGATCACACCGGTTTTCCCCTCATCCCCGGTCCGGGTATATAGTTTCATATTTCATTCCTCCTCGGTTTGAGTCTCCCGTGATCACAACAGAAACGATCCTGCCGATTTCAGGACGGTTGGATCTCCTCTCCTGGTTGGAGCAAAACCTGAGGTGCATGGGTGATCGGGTGTTGGGTGAGAACGGGTTCCACCCCGTATACTTCCCGGATCCGATCGGGAGTCAATACGTCGGAGGGCGTTCCCTGTACAAAACAGACGCCCCCTTTTAACATCAGGAGCCGATCGCAATAAAGAGCCGCCAAGTTGAGATCATGGAGGACGATTAGGACCGCCACCCCCTCCTTCTGACTCCAGGACCGGATCCAGTCCAGCATCCCCAACTGATGGGCGATATCGAGGAAGGTGGTCGGTTCATCCAGGATCAACACGCGGGGGCGTTGTGCCATCGCCTTGGCAATCGCCACCCGTTGCCGTTCCCCTCCACTCAACTGATCCACCTGTCGATCGCCATCCGCCTCCAGGCCGGTTTCCTGCAATACCTTCTCCACCACTTGCTGATCCCCTTCTCCCTCCCAGGGCCAAAAACCCTGATGGGGATGACGTCCCATCTCCACCACTTCTTTGACCGTGAAAGGAACCGAAGGCAGCCCTTCCTGGGGAAGAACGGCCAATCGTTTGGCCTTCTCCCGCTGAGACCAAGCGGACAGGGGGCGCCCATCCAGCCAAACTTCCCCCTCATCGAAAGGCTCCTCCCCGGTCAACAACCGGATCAGTGTGGTCTTTCCGCTACCGTTCGGACCGAGCACTCCCAACATCTCCCCAGGGGACACCGCAAGATTTACCCCGCGCAAGACCTTCCGGTTTGGATAAGATTTATGCAAACCCTCTGCAATCAGCATCTCCATCTACCCCTTATCCCCAATCGCTCCCAGTCACTCATGGATATTCGTGTCTGCGCTTTAGCTGCCAAGCAAAAAACGGTGCACCGACGAGGGCGGTTACCACCCCGATGGGCAGCTCCCGAGGCTCCATCACAGTCCGGGCCACGGTATCTGCCCCGACGAGGAAGAGTCCTCCCGCCAATACGGCGGCGGGGATCAACACCCGATGATCCGGACCCACGATTCGGCGCATGATGTGAGGAATAATCAACCCCACAAATCCGATCGTGCCGGAGACAGAAACAGCGGCTGCCGTCATCAAGGTGGCCGAAAGCAACAGCACCAGCCGAGTCCGACGGACGGGGACACCCAGGTGAGCGGCAGACCGCTCTCCCAGGGAAAACAAGTTTAGGGGGCGCGCCATCAGCCAAATCAAAAGCAGCCCGGAAATCAAAAAAGGGAGCACGACATAGATATGGTGCCACTCCCGGGCAGCCACACTTCCCATGATCCAAAACTGGATCCGTTGCAACTCTTCTGCTGAAGAGATCCCGATTATAAAGGTTAGCATCGCACCGAAAAAGGCCTGGATCACCACGCCGGACAGGATCAGGGTTGATCGACTCATCCCTCTGCCCGCCAGTCCAATGACGAGGATGAGAGCCGCCGTGGCGAAGAGAAAGGCCCAGACCGGCACCGTCCATCCCCCCAACCAGGCCACGCCGGCACCAGTAAAGATGGCGATCGCCGCCCCCAGGGCAGCACCGGAGGAGACCCCAAGGATATAGGGGTCGGCGAGAGGGTTGCGCAACAATCCCTGAAACACCACCCCTGCTCCTGCCAAGGCCATCCCCACCAGGGCGGAGAGAATCACCCGGGGGAGACGAATTTGCCAGAGGATCGCCTCAGTCGCCGGATCCACGGTTTTCTCTCCCGTCCACTTATCCTCCACGGTTCGCCAGAGTTCTTCCCATCCCAGCTCCGCACTGCCCCAAGAGACCGCCGCACCCATCGCCATCAATAGCAGAAGGCTCAAAGCGAGTGACCAAACCAGGAACCGTGAGAACCAACCCCATCGCTTCATTTGACTGTTTCGGCATATATTTCAGGGTAGATCGCCTCGGAAATCTGGAGCAACCCTTGGGTGATTCTCGGTCCGGGGCGACTGACGATATTGCTATCCAGCTGTTCTACCCGGTCTTCCTTTAGAGCCTGGATACTTTTCCAGCCGCCCCGGGCTGCGATTTTCTCCTCTTTATCTGAATGGGTGTAGAGGATCACATCGGGATTCCATTTGACCACATTCTCCGAGGAGGCTTGGAACCAGCCTTTCTCTCCCTTCGCCACGTTTTTCCCACCAGCCAGTGTGATCAGTTCATCCATGAAAGTGCCCTCTCCGGCAGTAAATAGATCGGAAGAGACTTCGATCCATACCTTGGCCTGTTTGTCCCTTGGTACCTTGGCAGCGATCTTTTTCGCTTGCTGTTCCTCTTTCTTCATCTTGGAGATCAGCTCATCCGACTTTTTCCCGGCACCTGTCGCTTTCCCCACATCCTGAATCTGTTGGAACACACCCTCCAGATTCTCAGGTTCATAGGCGATGACTGTCAATCCCAGCTTGCGGAGCTTGTCCACGGTCTCCTTCCCGTTCAGACCCTCTGAAGCCAGAACCAGATCCGGTTTCAAGGAGAGCACCTTCTCCGTGTCGATCTTCATATCACCCACTTTTTCCACCTTTTTGACCTCGGCGGGATAATCATCATTGGTCGTCACCCCCACCATCCGGTCCTCCAATCCCAAGGCGTATGCCGTCTCCGTCATGCTGGGAATCAAGGATATGATCCGTTTGGGTTCTTTTTTTACGGTCACCTGGGTGTCCGTGCCATCTGTCAAGGTGACTGGAAAACCGGCTTCCTGCTTTCCGGAATCCTCGTTGTCAGCAGGTGCATTTGGAGTGGGCGCACAGGCGACCATCGCAAACACGAGCAGCAGGGATAATCCAATTGCAGAAATTCGCGTCCATCTTTTCATCTCATCCGCTCCCATTCACCGTTTTTCCCGAGGCAAAAAGAAAAACCCCACTTGCCGTGAGGCACAGGGGTTCCTGACCGAATCAAAAAAAACGATCCCAGGATCCGGGCAGTTGCTCTCCTCAGCCTCGAAGGAGATCGCAAGTTTCCCAGATGAAAAGGCAGGTCTCCTGGCTTATGGATCCTCACTCCGCCGCACCTTCCCGTTCTGTAGAACAGTGGCATCCTGCGGCTTCGCTCCCCAAATACAGTGGCGGGACCGCACCGGAATCTCACCGGCCTTCCCTTTTCACTCCCCGTTCTCCGTGGTGACGGGGAGACCTTTTCATCCTATCGACTTGTGATCCCATTATATAATGAAACTGAGAACTGGTTCAATTATAGGGACTGCCAGCGGCCTGCAAAGAAAAAAACTGGTAACAAATTGGCAAAGGGAGGACAGATGCGGACATCCCTGCCGCACCGCCTCAGATGGACAGAAAAAGTTGATGAACCAAAGTTGAACAGCAGAAGGAAGTCGGCTACCCAAGCGACCTGGCCCGTGAAGAAGTCTGATGTATGAGGGGACCGGGTGGGTAGGACGGTTACGATCTCTTGCAAAGAACGCATAGCGAGACCCGGGAGCGGAAAGCGACCCTGG
>CAUGKZ010000234.1 GCA_959600065.1 uncultured Kroppenstedtia sp.
CAGTTTTCACTTCCTTGCCGGATGGCAACCGGAGCGTGGTAGAACACGATCTCCCTACCCAAAATATGGCTAATCAACACGTCTGATAGTGATGGGAATTTCGTAAACGTAGCTACCTATTTGTCAATCAAGCAGGAACGGTACCCAGCAAAACAGCTTCATCCATGTGGCGACAGAGGGTAGGAGAAACCAGGCGTGTAAACTCCAGTAGAAACCCAAAAGAAAGAAACCGTCCAGTGTGGGCGGTTTCTTTCTTTTGGGTTTACTCCCCCGTGGCTTTATTCACCAATTGAGTCACTTCGGTCCGGGTCAGTTTTTCGGCCCCTTCTTTCAGAGCTTGCAGGGTTCCATGGGCGAGCACCAGCGGGATCTTGCAAAAGTCGAGTACCACCGGGGATTGAATGCTGTCTGTGTAGATATCCGCCTGCTCCAGGTGATGACGGGCGTAGGCAAACATTTCATCAAATCCCCAGCCGTCAGGAAAGAAATCGACACCCCGGGAGAGATCCTCCTCCCGATTGCGGAGAATGTTGACCGCTTGCAATCCCCGGCCATAGGCGACAGCCAGTTGTTGATCGGCATGGGTGCCGTCGTACCACTTCCAGAGATCGTTGAGCAGGACCCCGACCAGACCTGCAACGTAATAGGTGTATTGATCCAATTCCTCTTTGGTATGGACGATCCATTTTTTGTTAACCCATTCAGCCATTCCGTCAGCCATCGTTGCAGTGGAGTGAAGGATGTTTTCCTGAATGGAGGAGGGGATCAATTTTACCCAATCCGACATGCGCAGAGTGACTTCCGGAAGGAAATTTTTATAGGGGTGAAGCACTGTGGCCAGTTCCTGATCATTGAAGGGCTTTTGCAGAATCTTGCCGATGGATCTTAAAAGGCTCACCTTGGGTTCTGAAGGGAGTCGGGGGTGATCCTCAATTTCGTCGATAGCTCGCATACAGAGATAGGAAGCGGCCACAGCCTCTTTCAAGTCCGCGGGCAGGCGACTGATGGGGATGAAGAAGGTTCGACTCGTCTCGCGTAGCACTTCGATTGCATCTTTATGTAAGTCCACGATCGGGGACACCTCCGTTTTTATTTATTATTCAGGACCTCAGTCTCCATTATTCTACACAAAACGTATTACGGAAGGGTCACACAGGGATGACAAAATTCCCATAAATCCCAAATGGATTGACATGGAAAGTGTGTTGCGGGGCATGGACAACGCTGACTTTTGGCTGGGGTACGGATATCAAACAGAGGGGATGGGATGCCAGGCAAAGACAGCCTCCTTTCTACTTGGGGGAGCGTTCCTGTACAAAACTCCTTTGCTCTTGCCCTATAGGGGTTCATCTCTTCACTTTACCATTTCTTTCGGGATTCATCATCCTTTGCGAGTGGGGGACTTTCTTAACTGAGAGGGGAGACCTGCACCGGTCCTCCAGCAACGTACGTACAATTGGGAATCTATTATCGGGTCCGCTTTGAAAAACACAGATCCTGAGATGTCCTCCACAGAATAAAACTTGTTTCGTATATCTATTTCTGTTTACAACCCTTATAATTATTTCCAGTCAGTCAGAGGACTTTTGAGAATATCGGATCTTACGTAGGGGTGTGGATATGATGAAAAATGGGTTGCTTCCCGTCTGTCTGGCCTTCCTTCTCCTGCTCACTGCATGTACTTCAGCGGAGGAGCCAGTGGCGGATTCAACCAAGGATTCAACAGAGAAAAGTGCGTCTGCGGACAAGAAAGGGAAAGGGAAAGAGGAAGAGAAGGAGGAGAAAAGTTCCTCCGGCTATGTCCCCCCGGAACCTTATGTTCCCCCGGAACCTTACGTTCCCCCGGAGCCTTATGTCCCTCCGGATCCCTATATTCCTCCCGATCCTTATATCCCTCCGGATGCGTACATTCCGCCGGAACCCTATGTTCCGCCAGACTTTTCCTCCTCGGATGTGTCTGTCTTCAAATCGAAGGGAGAAAAGGGAGCGAAAAAAGTGGTCATTCATGTTCCCGGTCATATCTTGTTTGACACGGAACAGAGTACCATTCGCTCCAAAGCCCGTCCTGAGCTGGACAAATTGGGGAAAAGTCTAAAAGGATATCAGGGAACGGTTCGAATCTACGGCTATACTGATGACCGAGGAACTGCTGAATATAATCAAAAGCTGTCCGAGGAACGGGCTGAAGCGGTGAAAGCCTACCTGGTGAAAGAGTGCGGGATTGCCAGCAATCATCTGAAGACGAAGGGCTTTGGCAAGAAACATCCGATAGTCCCCAATAACAGCGATAGCAACCGGCAGAAAAATCGGCGAGTGGAAATCATCGTAGACAGTAAGTAGTGATCCCTTCCAGAGAGTCTGGATACGAGAAAGTCCGATTCTCCAGTGGGAGTCGGGCTTTTTTCATTACGATGTGGGCGATGGACTCTTTTCTTGAGTCATGGAGGGCCCCCTTCCCCAGTATATTTGACAGAGAGAAGTCATCCTCGGGAGGAAGGGGGAGGAACTTGTGGCCATCAGACCACCAATTTTGCAACCAGGGGATACCATTGGGATCGTGACCTTGGGAAGTCCGCTGGATGCCAGTGTTATTGATGCACGGGTCCAGACTTTGGAGGAAATGGGGTTGCAGGTGGTGCTGGGAGAACACGTCTACGCCCAAAATGGATTCTTGGCGGGAACAGATGAAGAACGGGCCTCCGATTTGATGAACATGTTCAGAAATGACCAAGTGAAAATGATCTTACCTTCCAGGGGAGGTGTGGGTGTCGCTGGCATCTTCCCACACTTGGATTACGATACGATCCGGCGCCATCCCAAAATTGTCACGGGCTACAGTGATATCACGGGATTGTTGAATGTCCTGTATCAATATGCTGATCTGATCACCTTCCAGAGTCTCCTGCTCATCGATTTTCAGCAGGCGACACCGGCCTTTAACTTCGACCAGTTTTTTGCGGCGGTGTCCACCTTCATCTCTCCCCGCTCCATCCAAAACCCACCGGGGGTCCCTCTCGTGAGCCGGGTTCCGGGAAATGTGACCGGACCCTTGGTTGGGGGGAACATGCTCTCTTTTATCGATACCCTGGGAACCCCTTATGAAATTGATACACGGGATAAGATTTTGCTCCTGGAAGAGACCCATGAGCCGACCAATAAGGTGTATCGATATCTGAATCACCTGAAGCTGGCCGGTAAGTTCGATGATTGCATCGGTGTGATCATGGGAGAATGTACAGGATGTCAGGCGGCTTATGGAATCTCCTATGAGGATCTGATCAACGAATTCCTGGTTCCCCTCGGCAAGCCTCTCCTCACCCATCTTACCACCGCACACGGAACATACAAAGTCGCCCTCCCCATCGGCGCAAGAGTGAACCTGAACACCACCAACAACACCTTGACCGTGCTGGAGCCGACGGTCAGTTGATTGTAGGGGAAAATGAGTGATCTCTCTCATCCAACCATTCAACCGGACGTGGGAATTAGAAAAAATCAGAGCTGTTAGGTTCGGTAGGGAGTCGTGTGCTACCCAAACGACCTGTACTACAGGTACTAGAATTTTGATATTTAAAGCCCTAAGGTGGAAGACATCTAACCCAGTGGAGAAATCCGACAAGAATCCATATTTAGGGCTGGGACGATCGAGATGGGGTTCCACAATCCCATTCCGTTGTTCTGACGAGCCCAAGTCACTCCATGTGAAACCTCAACCCTCCTCCGATATTTTCAAACCTGCTTTCGGCAACACCCGCCCCCCTTCCTTCTCACATTCTATTTACGCACAAACCCAAATATAAAATAAATATGTAATCCTGTGAAATAATCATTCCCATTTATCACAATTTGTTATATATTCAAGGAAAGGATGTATAAGGAGGGGTATCCTTGGGCCAACTGAGTTTTCCCGAGGTGGGCGAAATCATTGGAAAAATCAGGAGAGAGAGGGGTCTCAGACTGGAGGATTTAGCCGATGAAAACATCTCTCCGGCCACCATCAGCAATCTGGAGAGAGGGGCATCCCACGTTCGGCAAGAAAAGATGTCTTATTTACTGAAGAAATTGGACATCCCTTTGGAGCGATTGCCGGAGATGTTGCTCACCGAAAATGTGTATCCGGGCTGACTTGTAAAAGGACCTCTGCTGCCTCCGACTTTGACATAGAAGTATTATTGCCATTTGCGATATAATTTGTCAGGGCTGTTGATTAGCCAGAAAATAGGTGGCGTAAGGGGGTCGTGTGCTGCCATAGCGAGACCTAGGAGCGGAAGCGACCCTGGCGAGACTTGT
>CAUGKZ010000235.1 GCA_959600065.1 uncultured Kroppenstedtia sp.
CGCTCCTTTCATGCAGGTGATCATCCATCTGATTCTCTCTCTTCGCTACAAACAACACATGCGCCAGTGGGTGGTCCCAGAAGATTTGGAACCTGCTCCGGTAGGTCCCTACAACCACAGCCAAGAAGACACAAACCCAGAGCCGTATAGTAATCAGGAACCGCTCTCTCACCCGATGCAGGGGCCGGATCCCTTCCTACCACCTGAGGAGAACCTACAACAAGACTCGGATTCTGATGACTCCCGAGAGTCCACAGATCCGAATCAACCCAAAGATCCGAACCCACGCTAAAATGGGCCTGAATAGAAACAAAAGCCTGCATCCCTGGTTGGGTGCAGGCTTTTTCTTGATTGATTCGCCTCAGAGATGAGGATTGACCCATTCCAACAACTGTGCCTTCGGTTGGAAACCGGTCATTTTGTCTACCATTTGACCATCTTTGAAAACCATCAAGGTCGGAATGCTCATCACGCCGAATTCACCGGCAGTATCCGGGTTTTCATCCACGTTGAGCTTCGCGATGGTGAGCTTGTCGCCCACTTCTTGATCTATTTCCTCCAGAACCGGCGCAATCATTTTACAAGGACCGCACCAAGGGGCCCAGAAGTCCACCAGAACCGTTCCCGACGCTATATCGTCGCGAAAGGTTTGATCTGTTACCTGTTTCATCGCCATCATACTTCCTCCTTCACAAGATTCTCTGTTTCACTCACACAGTATACCACTGAGGTTAAGAAAGTTCCATGCTTTTCATGGGATACCCCGTATAAGTATTTTTTAAACCTAAAAGAGGGTGGCGAAAAATTTTCCACCACCCGCCATCTTTTCAACTCGTGACTAGAACCTTCTTAAATTCTTCCGTCAACATGGGTACCACTTCGAACAAATCACCCACAATTCCGTAATCCGCCACGCTGAAAATGTTGGCTTCCGGATCTTTGTTGATGGCAACGATCACCTTGGAGTTGGACATTCCTGCTAAGTGTTGGATCGCACCGGAAATTCCACAGGCAATATACAGATCTGGGGTGACCACTTTTCCTGTCTGTCCGATCTGAAGTGCATAATCACAGTAGTCGGCATCGCAGGCTCCCCGGGAAGCACCGACAGCACCTCCCAGCAGATCTGCCAGCTCTTGCAATGGTTGAAATCCTTCCGCACTCTTGACACCCCGACCTCCGGAGACCACGACGCGGGCTTCGGACAGGTCGACGCCTTCAGAGGCTTTCCGGACCACCTCTTTGATCAATGTCCGCAGGGAATCCGGAGCAAATTGAACATCCAGCTCTTCCGTTTCTGCAGAACGACCGGTGTCCGCCTCCGATGCAGGGATATTGTTGGGACGCAATGTCGCAAATACGATTCCGTCACGAAATGCTTTTTTGACAAAGGCTTTTCCCGCATAGATGGGGCGGGTGAGCACAATCTTTCCGTCCTTCACTTCTACGCCGGTGCAGTCCGACACCAATCCCATGTGAAAGTGGGCGGCGATTCGCGGGCTCACATCCCGCCCCACAGCGGTGTGGCCGGTAAAGATCACATCGGGTTCCACTTTTTCGATCACTTGCTTAAATGCCTGGAAGTAAGCATCGGTGGTGTATGCGTCCAGCTGTTCATTCGGCACTCGAATGACGCGGTCCGCCCCATGATGAGCCAGTTTCTCCACCAGCTCTTGTCCCTTGCTTCCGAAAACAGCGGCGGTCACCATTCCACCTTCCGCTACTGCCGTCGCCGCAGCCAGGCTTTCCAGAGAAACATTTCTCAGTTCACCCTCGCGAACATCCGTCAGCACAAGTACATTTTTGCTCATCGGCTCCATTTCCTCCTCTTCCCTCAGATGACCTTGGCTTCTTTATGCAACAGCTGGACCAGTTCCTTTACCTGAGCATCCAGTTCGCCATCCAATATTTTGCCTGCTTCCTTTTCCGGAGGTAGGAAGATTTCCAAGGTTTCCGTTTTCCCTTCCAGGTCGTCCTCATCCAAATCCAGATCATCGAGATCCATGCGTTCCAGCGGCTTTTTCTTCGCTTTCATAATCCCAGGCAGAGAAGGATAACGAGGATCATTCAATCCTTGTTGTGCCGTAACCAGAATCGGGAGTTTGGACTGAATATACTCTGTGTCCCCTTCCACATCCTTCTCCACTTCCACCGTCTCCCCATCCACAGTCAGTTTGGTGATGGTGGAGATATGGGGAATCCCCAGCAATTCGGCCAACCGGGGACCTACTTGAGCAGATCCGTCATCAACTGCCATGTAGCCGCCCAGGATAATATCATATTCTAGATCTTCGATCACAGCTGCCAGCACACGGGCGATGGAATATTCGTCAGCGGATTCCAGATCTTCATCCTCCACGATGATCCCCTTGTCCGCACCCATGGCCATCGCCGTACGTAAAGCTTGTTCCGCCCGCTCCGGTCCGACCGTGATCACAGTCACTTCCCCGCCGTGTTCGTCACGGAGACGGATCGCTTCTTCCACGGCATATTCATCGTAGGGGTTGATGATAAACTCTACACCATCTTCACTGATTTGTCCGTCTTCGATTACAATTCGCTCTTCAGTGTCGAAGGTTTGTTTCAAGCACACCAGAATGTTCATTCTCTGTTCCTCCTTCGCCATTCCAGTCTCTATACAGATGGATGGTCTCCCTTCTCACAGAAACCCGCCATCTTCAGGAGCTCATCCCTTGCAAAAATAATTGATGAAGCGGATCCACCTGGTCCATCAAATCATATTTAAAGTCATCCATGATCCAAGAAGAGACCGTTTCATCAATAGTTCCGAAAATCATCTTGCGGGCGATCCGGACATCGAAGTTTTCCCGAAACAACCCTTGCTCCACTCCGGATTTCAACACCCGATCGATCACGGCCAGATAGCGCTTTAAGATCAATCCAATCTCTTTGCGGATCACCGGATTGGATTGACGCAGTTCGATCTGGGTGACGATCGCAAGTTGTTTGTCACTGCCGAGGTATGAAAAATGGAGGTAAATCAATTGCCGCAATTGGTCTACTGGCGACGGGACTTTGGATAACGCCTGCTCCATATCTGAGATAAAAGCCCCCATTTTCTCATTGAAAAGGGAAATGAGGACATCGTCCTTATTGTCAAAATACAGATAGATCGTCCCGTCCGCCACTTTGGCCTCACGGGCAATTCTGGACACCTGTGCCTGATGATAGCCGAATTCGGCGATCACGCGCACGGCGGCATTGATAATCGCTTCATATTTTTCTCCGGTACGCTTAGCCATCTGTGCTTCCTTTCCCTAGTTCCCCATGGTGAATGATCATTCATTCAATATCGAGTATATGGCAACTCTCCCGGTTTTGTCAACTTTCCCACGAGGGGCTGATTGGTAAATACCTATGCTAGGCCGAGCCGGTCGGGAGGGGATTCACATGGCGGCAACCCAGTCTTGCGAGCCAAAGTCGCTCCATATGAAACCCTATCCCCTCTGTGATTTTTTCACAATGCTTCTAGTGCTCCTCCTCAGGGAAAGAGGGTGAGGATTTGATCCCTTTTTTGCAGAACCCGGAGCCGTCTCCCCCTTTCGCCCCGCCAGGCTGAAAAATGAGATCCAAGTTGCTTGAAGGGACACTAGGAAAGCCGGGCGGGTGAAAGCGCAACCAATCGTATTATACCAGTTCCGTCGAAGATTCGACAAGCACAGACAGAGCCGGAAGTCGTATCCTTATGAATACCCGTAAATTTTGACTGAGATTTCATCTTCCCTCGTCTCTAGCGAAGAAGCCACCTTTCATTCACCGCCAGGGTTTTCCACTGACGCTTTTCTTTTTTCCTCTTCCACCAATTCTCGTCTCAATACCTTACCCACCGTGGTTTTCGGCAATTGATCACGAAATTCATACAGGCGAGGCACCTTGAAGTTGGCCAATTTGCTCCTGCAGTAAGTATTCAATTCCTTTTCGGTCACTTGGGCATCCGGTTTCAACACGAGATATGCCTTTACCGTCTCCCCCCGATAAGGATCCGGAACACCGATGACAGCCACTTCTTGCACCGCCGGGTGATCATAGAGAACTTCCTCCACTTCCCGGGGGTAAATATTGAAACCACCGGCAATAATCATATCTTTCTGGCGATCCATGATGTAAAAATATCCATCTTCGTCCATCATGGCGATATCCCCCGTATTGAGCCACCCCTCACGTAATACTTTATCTGTTTCCTCTGGCTGGTTCCAATATCCTTTCATCACTTGGGGACCTTTCACATGAAGCAATCCCGCCATCCCGGCCTCCACCTCCTCC
>CAUGKZ010000236.1 GCA_959600065.1 uncultured Kroppenstedtia sp.
GAAGAATCCACTCCGATATCCAATCCCAGGTCGGCCAAGCCAGGAATCTGGTCATCTAGGGTTCTCGCCGTCAGCAAGGAGACCTCCTCGATAGAAGAAAGGAGGGCATCCTGCGCGAATTCCGCTTCACTGAGAACAGAATTCAATGGGCGGGAAGATCCACCCACCGTCAGATTAGTCGCGATCGCTCCAGGTATTCCCACCTTAGCCACCATGCCGCTGACAGACCAATTTCCATCCTCTCCTTTTTGAACAGAGACCCGGATATCCACCGGTCGCCTCTCTTTCAATCGAAACAGATCCAGCCCTTGTTGGACCAGATAAGGCCTTTCCGCCTGGAACACCCGATCTGCAACCTCCCTGGTCGAGAGTATCTTCGCTTCTCCGAAAGAGGAGCTCATCCGTACCTTTCCCTCCTCTGCGTGCTCCACTCTGTAGATCCCCCTGGCCAGACTGCTGTCACAGGGTTTCAGATAGATTTGAGGATGCTTTTGCAGAAAGGAGTTTACCCTATCTACCATACCCGAGGACACCTGCTCGGTTTCCGGCAAGTGCTCTTTCAAGCGAGGAATCCCACGGAGCAGCTCGTATACCTTCCACTTATCGAGGCGGTTGTCGCCGTTGAACAACCGGACACATCCTCTTTCCTGAATCCTCTTCAATCCGGATGGAAGCTCCAGCGGCTTGATCCGGTTGTGAATCACAGATGGAATCGGTCGAACCACCCACCGGTAATGGCGGGTGGCCGTTCGCACCACACCCTTGACCTGCCAAGTCGGAGTCGACAACCCTTCTGGACTGAAGAAAATTGGCTGTAAGCCGATCTGTCGCGCAAAACGATCATATAATTCGATGAATTCATAGGAGAGGCGACCTCTCAAAATTTTTCTCAAGGTGCCTCTACTGAGCAAAACTCCCACATCCACAAACATTCCATATGGCCTCCCTTCCCTTCCAATGTATGTCAAGGAATCCCTCTGCAACGATGTCGAATGCCCCCATGATAGAAAAATAGACGGAGGCCCGAGGCCTCCGTCAAGATCCTTGTTTTACCCAATTGTACAGTGAAAATTCCTCTGCTTTTTCCTTTGCGCCCTGGAGGGAGTCGGACTGATACAAAATCCCCGAGGACCGAAACTTCCGGGAGTATTCCACCGCCTCTTCAGGGGACTGAATCCCGTTACGTTGCCATTCAAGCAGGATTCGATCGATATAGCGACAACTCATCTTCCCGCAGAAGACCGCCTCTCGGAGAGCTGCGACACTCAGGGATTCCGGATGAGCATCCTCATCTAACCATTGGGTCAGTGTCTCACATTCCATTGGGGACAGAGGGCGGCCAAATTCCCGCTCAAAAAGCTGAAACAGATTATCATAAGCCTCTTCCACTGTATCATCTGGTTGAATCGACTCCCGATCCAGATAGGAAGCTGCCAACTGTTGCAACAAGGGAGCGCTGGAGTATTGTTCAGAACGGAGCCCCTCCTCATCCACCATCTCCTCGATAGAAAGAAACCCTTTTCTGACCAGGACCTGTAACCACTGTACAATTCGATCCCCTTTGACACTCATTCGCTCCTCTAGCTGACTGACCGTAGGAAAAGCAATACCTTCCTTTTCGTTGAAAAGAAGGATATGTAACAAAAGCATCATTTGTCCTTCATTCAATCCTAATCGTTTGTATTCTGTAAATAGCAAGACCGGAAAGGAGATGGAACCCTGCTGCAGGACATCAACCAAAGCGGAGTGTGGCGAGATCTTTCGGTCCATCCTTTTCACCTCACCCTCTACTATAGCAACTGAAAAAATGGAAAAACAGACTTGAAAACAAAAAGAGCACCGGTTATGTACCGATGCTCCCCTCCGGGGAGGAGTCATACCTGTACTTTACGGATACAATCGATTCAGCATCCGGGGGAAGGGAATTGTCTCCCGAACGTGATCCAAACCGCAAATCCAGGCCACGGTTCGTTCCAGACCCAATCCGAATCCCGAATGAGGAACCGTCCCGTATTTCCGAAGATCCAAATACCAGGCGTAATCTTCTCGGGGGAGTTGATATTGTTGGAATCTTTCATCCAACAAAGCCGGATCATCAATCCGCTGACTTCCGCCGATGATCTCCCCATACCCTTCCGGGGCAATCAAATCTGCACACAGGACCACTTCGGGGCGGGAAGGATCTGGTTTCATATAGAAAGCTTTAATCTCTGTGGGATAGTGCGTGATAAAGACCGGACGGTCAAAACTCTCTGCAATCTTCGTCTCATGGGGGGCACCGAAATCCTCTCCCCAGGTGAATTCCATCCCCTCCCGATTTAAAAGATCCACCGCTTCATCATAGGTGATGCGAGGGAAGGGTCCCTTCACCTTCTCCAAGGACGCCAGATCTCTACCGAGAACCTTCAACTCTTCCTGGCAATTTTCCAAAACATGCTGCACCAGATAGGTCAGCATGTCTTCCTGAACTACCAGATTCTCTTCATGTTCCACAAAGGCCATCTCCGGCTCGATCATCCAGAACTCGATCAGATGGCGCCGGGTTTTCGACTTTTCCGCACGGAAAGCAGGCCCAAAGGAATAAACCCGGCCCAGGGTCATCGCCGCAGCCTCCATATACAGCTGCCCACTCTGGGTAAGGTAAGCATCTTCATCAAAATATTTGGTGTGAAAGAGGTTGGTCGTCCCTTCACTGGAAGAGGGGGTCAAAACCGGCGGGTCCACCAGAGTGAAGCCTTGTCCATCCAGCCAGCCCCGAACTGCCTGAACGATCTGGGCCCGAATGCGAAGAATCGCTCGCTGTCGTGGCGAACGGATCCACAGATGGCGATGATCCATCAGAAATTCCACTCCGTGCTCCTTCAGCGCGATCGGATAATCCTGTGCTTGCTGAATCACCTCAATGGAGGTCACATCCATCTCATAGCCACTGGGAGCCCGCTCATCGGCACGAATCCCCCCTTCCACATAAAGCGAGCTCTCTTGAGTCAACTCCAGTGCCGCTTCCCAGACCTCAGGAGAGACTTTGTTTTTCACCAATACCCCTTGAATGAAGCCGGTTCCATCCCGTAGTTGTAAAAATTGGATTTTACCACTGGACCGTTTATTGTAAAGCCATGCGCCCAGGCGGACTTGCTCCCCCACATGGGCGGAAATATTACCTAATGTGGTAAGCACGTTCAAACCTCCATCTCGATTTTGACCTGTCCATTATACCCTTGGCTGCAAATGGGAGTCAACGCGATGAAAAAAGCCAATTCAGGTATAATAAAAAGATCAATCCAATTTGAAATGGATGTGTTTCTTCATGACAGGTCGAGTTCCCCATCTGATCCTCTTCCTTCTCTTAGTCATCTGTCTCGGCTGTACTGCTGAAACCCCTACCACCGCGAAAACCGAGGCAGCAACAGCTCAGCCTTCCTCCTTGCGACTAGCCGTCGTCGGGGATATCATGATGCATGATACTCAGATCCGTGCTGGAAAAACCGATTCCGGAACTTATAATTTCGATTCCTTTTTCAAGGAGATTCAGCCTTGGCTCTCTCAGGGCGACCTCGTCATAGGAAACTTGGAGACCACCTTGCCAGGCAACGGGAAATCCTATTCCGGTTATCCCCTCTTCCGTTCCCCAGACGCCCTTGGTGACTCCCTGAAAAAAGCGGGATTTGATCTCTTGTCCACCGCCAATAATCACACGATGGATGCCGGTGAATCCGGAGTCCTTCGCACCCACCGGAAACTGACGGAACTGGGGATCCAACCGATTGGAACCTCTCCGGGGCCGGAGCCACAGAAACCCCTCCTCATCGAAAAAAACGGGATCACTCTCGCCTTTTCCGCCTATACCTATGGAACCAACGGAATCCCCCTTCCTGAAGGCAAGGATTACTTGGTGAATGGGATTGATGAAAATCGAATCCTGAAAGAGATTCGCGAAAGTCGCGAGCGGGGTGCTGAATTTGTCGTGGTCACACTCCACTTCGGACAAGAATACCAGCGACAACCCAACGAAGAACAGAAACGACTCGTCAAGAAGCTATTACAAGGAGGCGCCGATGTCGTTTTAGGCGGACATCCCCATGTACTGCAACCGATGGAACGTCAGAGGATAGAAGGAGAAGAAAAATTTGTGATCTATTCCCTCGGCAACTTCATCTCTGATCAACTGAAAACCTACACCAATGACGGAATCATCCTGTACCTCGATCTACATCGGACAAGCGTGAACCAGCCGGTTCAACTGCAACAGGTCTCCTATT
>CAUGKZ010000237.1 GCA_959600065.1 uncultured Kroppenstedtia sp.
AAGCAGATGGAGCAAGCTTTTTCTGAGGAAGAAGCTGATTCCTACGCCAATTACACGGAACGTCTGCCTGCAGCGATCCTCAGCAATGGCCTTGGACAAGCTCTGGCTCAGCTACGAGCAGCGGCGGTGGGTTCCGAAAATGAAAAGACGGATCCCCACTATCTTCTCTATCGGGATATACAGGATTGGTTGTGCCGGGAGGATCCCCGGGCTCCCTATGCAAAGGCGGAGGATCTGCTGGAAGCTTTGATTGGTGGAGATCGTTCTACCTATCTCCGGGCGCGGGCAGAGATCATGGCATTGCTGGAGTGGCATAAAAAATTGGCAGTCGCTTATTTAAAACAGCCGGAAACGGTGGGTGAAAACGGGAATGGATAAACAAGCAGGCCTTCTTCCTCTGTACCTAAATGATTTTGTTCCCGGTTTTCGCCCGCCAAATAGCCATACCGGTTTGTGGTATGAGAAATTTTGCAATGTCTGGAGTCAGCAAGATGGTGTCTGGACTTTAGGAACCGATAAATCCCGCTGGATTGAGGGCGTCATCGGAGAAACTGGAGATCAAGCTGGGATCCGTGAGCTGGTGGAGCGAATGAAATCCATGGTGCTCCGCCGCTCCGGGACGCTGCTTTACACGAAGACTGAAGGTCGGTTTGTCACGGGATTGGGACGTTCCCATCCTGTGGAAAATGGATTTGCCTGGCACCCGACATTGGGCACCGCTTATTTACCTGGTTCGTCGGTAAAAGGATTGGTTCGGTCTTGGGCAGAACGGTGGGAGGAGGCAGTGGATGAAAAAGATGTGCACCGAATTTTTGGCTACCAAGATTCATCCACCGCTAGTGTAGGGAGCGTGATTTTTTACGATGCGATCCCTCTTGCCCCGATCCAGTTGGAAGCAGATGTGATGACCCCTCATTATGGACCGTATTACCAAGATGGAAAGGCACCAGTGGACTGGCATGCCCCCGTCCCGATCCCTTTTTTGACGGTGGCAGCGAATCAACCCTTCCTCTTTTCCCTGGCTCCACGACGGCTGGGAAAACATGAGGAAGATGTAGAAACGGTCATGGATTGGTTGCAGAAGGCGTTGGAATGGATTGGAGCCGGAGCAAAAACGGCAGTGGGATATGGTCGATTTGTGGTGGATAAAAAAAAGCAAAATGAGTGGAAACAGGCTCTTGAAGATCAGAAACGGGAACAGGAGAGACAAGCCAAGTTGGCCGAGATGACCCCGGTGGAACGGGAGATGGAAGAAGACGGGTATGACCAGGACTCGGATCGATTTATGAAGGTTCTCACCGATAAATGGCTGGACCGGATGGAGGCGGAGGATACCCCCCTAGCGGATCGAATGGAGATTGCCCAGCGTTTAGCTGATTGGTATCAAAAATACCGATTGGATCATTGGAAAAAACCCAATAAGAAGAATAAGGAGAAAATCCGCCGCATCCAGGCGGTGTTGCACGAGGAAAGTTAACCAAGTCTTTGTCGTCGATCCCCAGTAGGGTAAAAACCCCTGGGGATCGATGACAAAGCTAAAATGACGAGATTACTTGATATAATGGGAAGAAATCGAACATATCTTGATCTTAAAGGACATTTTCCATATGATGGATTTACGGAGATATGGCTTCGGATCGGCTTTTTGGTGGGTTTCTAACGTACTTACGAGGAATTGAAGTTAAGGAATCATGATCATCCCAAAGCCACCCCCCGCTCGGTGTTCTTCGCCGGGCGGGGGGGGGTTATTTATTATACCCTTCCTCTCCAATATACTCCGGGAACTCTTGCAGAAAGGTTTTGACCAGATGTTCTTACTCCGCATTGAGGATGTCGCGCAGTTCTCTGTTGGCGAGGGAGGCTGGGGTAGTACAAGCCTATTTCGCTACGATCGAAAATGGGAAGTATTCACGTCCACAGCCTGAACGCCCAACGCAATTTTGTCCCGCATTTTTTCGAGTAGCGACGTTTGCCAGAGGATCGGAATGACCGCGCGGCGCAATCCCAGAAGCAGGGGGTTTTTCACTGTGATCAGATGTGCCTGCATCGATTGGATTTTTTGAATTTCCGCTACTGCCGGTTTGCGGTACAGCTCGTAGCTTTTCAGTATTGCTTCCTGCAGAATACCGGATGGCTGAGACGCGATTGCTTTCATGATCATGTCGTGAGCAACGACCGCGTCCTGAATTGCCAAACTGTTGCCTTGTCCGGAAAATGGAGAGGCGACGTGAGCAGCATCTCCAATAAGAAGCAGGCCGTCTTTCACCCATACATCCGCCATTCCAACTTGAATATCCAGAACAGAACATTGCTTGAAGCTTGTGAGATGTTGAGGCAATACGTCCCGTAAATCCGACTCGATAGCGATTAAAGTGCGGATGAAATCATCGATACCCTTTTTTACCAATTTGGGGTATGTTCCTTTCTGTATCACCCAACCGACCTGTACGAGATCTTCCCCTTTTGGGATATAGATCAGCATGCCTTCCTTTTCTATTTTGATTTGTGGCGGATAATCTTTATTTAATGCTTTGGGCATATCGAACCAGACAAAATCAAATTCAAATTTGTCCATCGTCTGGCCGATCTTGGCCAGTTTCTGAATGGTTGAATAACGACCGTCGGCGCCGACGACCAATCGGCTGTGCACTTCAATTTCCCCCTGTGAGCTTCTTGCTCTGAGCCCGTGTACAGAATGCCCTTGTTTGATCAGTCCCTTGGCTGACGTTCCGCTGAGATAGGTGAAATTAGGGAACTTGGACGCTTCCGGATGAAATATTCCAACAGCGGCGGTTGCGGGATGTTCAATCCGTAATTGAAGGGAGGATCAAGTTCATTAAACCGGACTTCGAACAACGTCTTTCCGTGATCCACAAATTGAAACATATCAACATGCTGATACGGAATTTTTAAAACGTCTTCCAATAGTCCGATCTGATCGAACAGTTTCAATACCAAAGGCTGAAAAAAATAACCGCGAAATTCCCGATCCAGACGTTGGTGTCGTTCCAGAAGAGCGGTCTCGACTCCGCTCCTGGCGAGTAGGTAACTGAGCATGCAACCTCCCGGTCCGGCTCCGACCACGACAACATCTACATTCATTTTTTTGTGTGAGACGGAAGATTTCAATTTAGTGGAACTCATTTTGAATGGCCTCCTCATTTATTATGTATTTAATAAGTAAACAGAACAAAAATTATTGCAATGCGTTCATAAATTGGCGAACCGACGTCTCGATATATCGGTTTCGCTCCTTTTCATCGTTGGAAAATCGATCCGTCATCAGAAAGTGAAGAACCATGGCGGTCTGTATATTGCGAATGGCGATCATAAGGTCGTAGGATGCCATTCGAACGCGCGGTTCAAGAAAGGCATGCAGGAGTTCCACGCCTTTTTGAATGATGCCTTTCAGTCGCTTACGGATTTCCGGATTACGTCCTGCCTCGCCGAAGCACAAAACCACCAAATGTTGTTGCTCATGGAGACTACGAAACAAACTTTGGAAATAAACGATCAGTTGTTGGTCAAGTGGGGCCTCAAGGTCCATCCTGCTCAACTCTTCCTGCATCTGATGCAAGAGCGTGTATTTATCCAGAATCGCCCAAAGCAGGTCTTCTTTCGACTTAAAGTAATGATAAATTAAACCGTCGGTAACCCCTGCTTCTTTGGCGATATCTTTGGTGGTGCTTTCGCCGAATCCTTTACGGGAAAAAATTCGAAGTGCCGCATCGATCAAATTGTTTTTTGTCTCCAGCGCCTGTTGTTGGCGATTCGTTCTTTTCTTCATCGCGATTCTCCTCCGTCGCCAATCATTGGTTAAGTATTTACTAAATAAATTACAATGATTCTTCAGCTCTGTCAACAATGTCTTTTTTTACCCTTATATATACTCGGTACGGGATCCAACCTTTTGTGAATTTGAAGTCGTCGATCTCCAGTAGCGTAAAAACCCCCAGGGATCGACGACATTTGTTAAGTGGCGATTTGGGTGAATCTATCAAGGGTTCCGGCGATCGCCAGTGAAAATTTATCGGAAATCGGAGTTTGGATTGGATCTTGAAAAGCCGATAGGCGTGGGGGTAAAATGGGTTTAGATCGTACCTATAAGGAATTGAAACAAGGAAACCGGACTTTCTCCGCAAACTGCGGCGAAGGTTTAGATCGTACCTATAAGGAATTGAAACTTGATGATATCTCGGAAAGCGTTCATGTCGTCCTCAGTGTTTAGA
>CAUGKZ010000238.1 GCA_959600065.1 uncultured Kroppenstedtia sp.
GGAGGCTACATTCTGACCAAAAACCTGGTGCCGGAATTGCTGGTGCAAGGGAAGGAAGAGGAGGAACTGACCTGGATGGCCGATGTCCTCCTGCACGGGATCGCCGGACCGAAGGAAAGGAGAGCCTTCCGGGAGAAGTGAAGAGAACAGGCGACAAAAGATAACAGCCGCCCTACGGCGTAGATCGGGGGCGGTTGTTTATCTTTGGGCTGGCCCCTGTAACGGAATAGTTGGAAATCGATGATGGGCGGAAGATGAGGATGCGGAACGGCCGAGGAATCTGAGGAATGATCGCCGGTTCCTTCCATGATACAATGTTTTTGTAAGGAACTAATTACATTCCTTGCTAATAACCAATGGAGGGTAGAACCATGAAGAACCCTGTCGGAATCGGTACCATGACATCGAAGGGTCAAATCACAATCCCTCGCGAAATCCGGAAGAAGTTGAATCTGAAACAAGGCGAGCAATTACTGTTTGTGGCCGGAGAAGATGAAGTGCTGATCCGGAAGATCGATAAACAGGACCTGATTAAATCCCTCTACGAGAAAGCTTGCCAATCCGAGCCGGAGGATATCCCTCTGAATAAGGAAGAGCAGGAACAGATGGACGGTGACGAGGGGTATGTCTCCCTGGAGGAAGCGAAGCGTGAGCTTGGCTTATAGGACAGTCCTCAAGCGGCAGGCAGTGAAATTCCTATCCAAGCAGGACAAGCCCACCCGGGCACGGATCCTGTCCGCCATTGAAGGGATCACCCGGGTTGACGAAAGGAGAACATGCCGGTGAGCCCGGGTCCCGGGAATTTTTTTGTTTTCCGGGGAGGAAAATCGGGAGGGAGGGTGAAATATAATATAGTGCAAACGATTTACCATATGTTTAAGGAGAAAGTCTGCTTTTTTTTATCTCATTTGCGCAAACGATTGCACATCTTGAAGAGGGGGTTGAACGGGATGAAGTGGAAAAAGTGGTTGTCACTGTCCCTGGCGGGAGTGGTGACCGCCGGTCTGTTGGCGGGTTGCGGTCCCCAGCGGGAGGGCGGCACCGCCGGAACAGAGGCGGGCAAGGGAGAGAAACCGAAACAGTTGGTGATCTGGGAGAACAAGGATGCCAATCATCTGAAACATACCCGCAAGATGGCGAAGGAGTATGAAAAGAAGACGGGCATCCAGGTGAAAGTGGTCGATGTGGACATCTTGAAACAGCAGGAGAAGCTGACACTGGACGGCCCCAACGGCAAAGGACCCGATGTGGTCACCTGGCCTCACGACCGGATCGGGGAGGCGGTGATCAAAGGCCTGATCCAACCCATCGAGGTGGAGGAGAAGGTGACGGATCAGTTCAACGAATCCACCATTCAGGCCATGCAGTATGACGGCAAACTCTACGGCCTGCCCCGCAACACGGAGAGCATCGCCCTTCTTTACAACAAGGCATTGATGAAGGAACCGCCCGACACCTTTGAGGAACTGATCGATTTTGCCAAGAAGAACACCGATCCCGGCAAAAAGAAGTACGGTTTGCTCTTTGAAGGAGAGAACTTTTATTACGACTATTTCGTACTGGACGCCTTCGGCGGGTATGTGTTCAAGGAGCTGGACGGCAAGCTGGATCCTGCGGACATCGGCTTGAACAACAGCGGTGCCAAAAAGGGGTTACAGAGGATCGGCTCCTGGTATCAAGAGAAGTTGCTCCCTCCGGGATTGAAAGCGGACACCATCAACGGCCTCTTCAAGGAAGGAAAGGTGGCGGCAGTCATCAACGGACCCTGGGCCGTGAAGGATTACCGGGATGCCGGCATCGAGGTGGGGGTGGCCCCCATCCCGAAATTGAACGGCAAAGATCCCCGTACCTTCATCGGGGTGAAAGGGCTGTATGTTTCAGCCTATTCCAAAAACAGGTACTGGGCGACGGATTTTCTTCAGTTCCTGACCGGCAAGGAAGCGTTGCAAGACCGGTTTGAGACCACCGGGGAGATCCCTTCCCGCGAGGATCTCCTGGAGGCCCCGATGGTGAAGGAGGATCCGCTGGTGGCCGGGTTTGCCGGGCAGGCGGCCCAGGGCACCCCGATGCCCAACATTCCGGAGATGGGGCAGGTCTGGGATCCCATCGCCAATGCGATCACCTTTGTGGCCAAGGGGAAACAAAATCCCGAGCAAGCCCTGGATGATGCGGTGAAGCAGATCGAAGAGCAGATCAAAACACAAAAACAGTGATCGGAGATCAGGCGGGTGCGGGTGGCAGGCGGGCTCCGCACCCTCTGCTTCTTCCATCGGGAAAGGAGGTTTAGATCGTGACAGCTGACGCAAAACTTACGACGAAACCGGAGCGCCCCTCCGCGTCCCATCGCCGGAGAGCGGCATGGTTATCCGTTCTGGTGATGGGACTGGGGCAGATGTACAACCGTCAGTGGTGGAAAGGCTTCTCCTTTCTGATTGCGGAGATCGCCTTCCTCATCGTCTCTTTCGATTTTCTCAATATCGGTCTGTGGGGGATGGTCACCCTGGGCACGGAACCCTTCCTCGACCATTCGATTCTGCTGTTGGCCCAGGGGATCATCGCGATCATCCTGATCCTCTTCGGCCTGGGTTTTTATGCCCTTAATATCCGGGATGCGTGGCGGGTGGGCGGGATGAGAGACCGGGGAGAGGAGCCGCCCACCCTGCGGGAGACTTATCGGTTGGTTACCGACAAGGGCTATCCCTATCTGTTGGTGGCGCCGGGGTTGATCCTGCTCATCTTTGTCGTGGTCTTTCCGATCCTGTTTACGGTGGCGATCGCCTTTACCAACTATGATCTCTACCATTCCCCACCGGCGAAGCTGGTGGACTGGGTCGGTTTTTCCAACTTCATCGGGATGTTCCAATCCCCCCTGTGGCAGCATTCTTTCATCAGTGTTTTCTCCTGGACCATCGTTTGGACGCTGGTGGCCACCACCCTGCAGTTTGCCCTCGGATTGGTCCTGGCGGTGTTGATCCATCAGAAGGGGGTCCGGTTCAAAAAATTTTTCCGGACAGTGTTGATCTTGCCCTGGGCTGTTCCTTCCTTTGTCTCCATCCTGGTCTTTTCCGGGATGTTTGACGACAGTTTCGGCCCCATCAACGCCATGCTGCACAGTGTCGGGGTGGGGGAGATCCCCTGGATGACGGATCCGATGTGGACCCGGATCGCCCTCCTCCTGATCCAGATCTGGCTGGGCTTTCCTTTCAGCCTGGCTCTCTGTGCCGGGGTCTTGCAGAGTATCTCCTCTGATCTCTACGAGGCGGCGGAGATGGACGGGGCGACCGCTTTCCGGAAATTTCGCGGGATCACGCTCCCGCTGGTGCTGTATGCGACGGCTCCGGTGTTGATCACCCAGTACGCCTTCAATTTCAACAATCTCAATGTGATCTACCTGTTCAACCAAGGGAAACCGGCGGTACCGGGACAGAGTGCCGGGGGTACCGACATCCTGATCACCTGGGTGTACAAACTCACCTTTGACACCCACAAATACAACTATGCCGCCGCAATCACCCTGATCATGTCGGTGGTGCTGATGCTGGTCTCTCTGTACCAGTTCCGAAAAACCCGAGCATTCCAGGAAGAGGATATGATCCAATGAAGAAGCAACCTTGGACATCGCGAATCGGTTTGATTGTCACGTATTTGATTCTGCTGTCGATGGTGGGAGTCACCCTGTTTCCCATCCTGTGGATCATCGGAGCCTCCTTGAATCCGGGGACGAGTCTCTTTTCCAGCTCCATGATTCCGGAGAAGGCGACGGTGAAGCACTATGTCTGGCTGTTCACCAGCCCGGACAGTCATTATTTCTCCTGGTATGCCAATACCCTGAAGATTTCCCTGATCAATGCTTCCTTGTCGGTGCTGCTGACAGCGGGGACGGCCTACGCCTTTTCCCGCTACAAGTTTGCCGGGCGGAAGCACGGGTTGATCACCTTCCTGCTGCTGCAGATGTTTCCGCCGACGATGGCGATGGTGGCCTTTTATGTGCTCCTCAACATGGTGAATCTGCTGGACACCCATCTGGGACTGATCCTGATCTACGCCGGGACCCAGATTCCCTTCAACACCTGGCTGGTGAAAGGGTATTTCGACACGATCCCCCGGGGATTGGATGAAGCGGCCAAGCTGGACGGGGCGGGGCACAACACCATCTTCTTCCGGATCATGTTGCCCCTGGCCAAG
>CAUGKZ010000239.1 GCA_959600065.1 uncultured Kroppenstedtia sp.
TGAGGTAACCAAAAATTTAATTGAGGTGTTTTCTGCTTCACCCTATTTGGATCCAGATCATTATGTAGATGCGTTAAATGAGCTGCATGAGATTTTCTATTACATGCGGAATGAGACCGAAGATCAGATCGGGGACGTTAAACTCATCCACAGGATGAAAGATGCTTTTGATGGCCCTTGTGGAGGCTCCTTGGAACTGTTGAGAAGTAAAATGGAGGCATTCGCCGAGAATTTCAGAAGGGATAGGATCCGCCCAGAGTCGTTATGTGAAGGGGATGAATAGGATTGGATCTAGATCACACACAAGAAGGTTCCCCATCGATTTCTAATATTTATATGGACCGCTCGCGGATCAAGAGGAATCCATACGTGATGTCCCTTCTGCAGGAGGGCCAGCGAGTGGGGCTGATCACCGGCCAGGAGGCTTACCAGATCCAAGTGGGGATCATGCAGGTCCTGCAACAATTGATCCGACGGTACACCCAAGGGGAAAGCACATCAGTCACGTCGGAAACAGCAGAAGGGATCATGGTCTCCCTGATGTATGCTTTGGATGCTTATGCTCTTCATTTTAAGAAGCCGGAAGAGGCGCTTACCCACTTGAAATCAGAGAGTGTGCGGGATTTGCATGGCAAAGGAGTGGAATTGCTTCGCCGGCATTTTGAGGAGGCCAAACAACTCTATAGGGAAGTAAAAAAAATGAAATTGGATGTACCGGTGGATGCGTATCAAATGACCATCGATGAATCGTTACCTGTATTTATGAATCACTACAATATTATTTTTGAGGCCCATAACACGATGGCGAGTATCGACTATCCTTTAGCCATCGATGATATGAGGCTTCAGGGTGTTTTTTATATTAAACAGTATCTGGAACGGTTGCAAATGGAGACGCGATTTTGTCGTTTTTTCAGCCACTCGGATCTCATGTATATCCTGACAAATTACGGTAGGATCTGCCGTTTTGATTATCGTATTGAGCTGTTTAACATATTTGAGTTAATGATGAATAACGCGCTCTTTTCACTGTTGTCAGGGGGGAATGCACAGCAGGTCAGAATATCAGAACATCAATATACTCAGTTAAAGCGAAAATTAGAGGCTTGTGATCGGGAGCAAAGGGCGGCAGTGATTGACGAATCCATGGAACAGTTACAGGAGGCGTTACAAACCGATCAAGCGCTGACTCGCTACATGAATCGCTGTCGCGGAGAGTTGATGCAAAGAGTAAACAACGCAGCGGAAAACGGTGGCCTGGACTCGCTGATCATCCGGGAAAGAGAAGAGCGTGAGAAGTCGGTGGTGCTGATGCTAAATGAGAATGAACGTATGAATGATGTTCAAATGCGGAAATTGGTGGACAGAATCACGGAAAGCGACGATACAGAAAATAAAGTGCGACTGATCCGGGATCAAGTGGCTTCCCTGCATGATTATCTGGATTTGCTCCATGCAGATTGTCTATTTGGTGACGAATACGATGCGCTCTTTGCCACCTTTGGAGATGTTGAGTTGGCTGTTTTCGCCAAAATCGTGTTTTATGAGGAGTTGCGAGGAGATCTACGGGATTTTCAAGACATTGTAACTGATGGAATTGAAACTGAAAATGAGTGGGAGATGCATTACATCTCGTTGATGCAACAGTTGGAGGATGAACGGCTCAAGACTGTGGGACGACTAATCTATGACATGGACTACGAGGAAATATCATTTTATTGATCTATGTCGACCCTCCTACTCATGTCTCTATTTTAGACTACTTTGTTATGATGTTGCGATATTACGATGAAATGATATAATATGAAAGCGGTATCTTTTAGTCGGGAAAATTACGTCGGGCTTCGGTGCTGGAATGAAGGCAGAGACAAGAGGGTGAGGAGGTGTTAGGTCGGGACTTTGCTGCTCTTTGCAAGAGATCCATTCGCCTCACCTTTCCAGCCTCACCGGACTGAAAAACAAGGGCCCAATGGTCTGAGAGGGTACTCCTAACAAGGGTAGAAATCTCAAAATTAGGGTTAAACATGATGTAGCAAGGTGGGGAGAAAGTGGTACACAAATTAGACAAAGACATCCCGATTCCGCTTTATTTCCAGTTGAAGGAGATCGTTTTGAAGCAGATCCGGGATGGGACTTATCAAGTGGAGGATGCCATTCCGACGGAAAAAGAACTGAGCGAGATGTACAACATCAGCCGGACGACCGTCCGCCAGGCGATCACGGAGCTGGTCCAGGAGGGATGGTTGTACCGGGTGAAGAGCAAGGGGACGTTTGTCCGGACCCCAAAAATTTCGCAAAGCTTTATTCAGGCGATCGGTTCATTTAACGATCAGATCCGAGCTTTGGGCAGGAACCCGACGACAGAGGTGCTTGACTTCAAAGTGGTGAATGCACCTGAGTCGGTGGCAGAACAATTGAATCTACAGCAGAAGGACCAGGTGATCTATATCCACCGCCGCCGGTTTGCGGACAATGAGCCGATTGTCATGGTGAAGACCTATCTGCCCTATGAAAAGTGTAGCTTCGTTTTGGACCATGATCTCGTCAAGGATTCGCTCTATCCGGTGTTGTCTACGAGAAATGAGACAGCGATCAGCAAAATCCGTCGTTTTATTGAGGCGGTGGAAGCGGACGACTATGATGTGGCAAATCTGAATGTGGCACCAGGGAGCGCGATTCAGAAATTCCTGTCCATCGGCTACAACACTGAGGATGAGCCGATTGAATACTCGGTCGCTCGCTACCGTGGGGATAAGAATCGCTTTGAAATTGTGATCACCGCCAAATAGATCACTGGGGAGAGAGGGGGAACCCCTATGGCACAGTATATTTTGGCACATGATCTGGGAACCTCAGGAAACAAGGCCTCGCTGTTTTCAACAGATGGCCGATTGGTAGGAAGCCAGATTGTGTCCTACGATACGCATTTCTTTAATGAGAAGTGGGTGGAGCAGGACCCGGAAGACTGGTGGAAGGCCGTCTGCCTCTCGACGAAGCAGCTGATCCAGCAGATCGGCATCCACCCTGAGGAGATCCAGGTCGTCAGTTTTAGCGGTCAGATGATGGGTTGCCTGTGTGTCGATGAGAATGGGAACCCGCTCCGTGACTCGATCATCTGGGCGGACCAACGGGCGACGAAGCAGGTGAAGGATCTCGAAGCCCATCTGACCCAGGAAGAATTTTACCGGATCGTCGGCCACCGGAACACGCCATCCTACGGTATTCAGAAGCTCATGTGGATTCGGGATCACGAGCCGGAAATTTATGAAAAGACGCACAAAGTGTTGAATGCCAAAGACTACATCGTTTTCAAATTGACAGGTACTTTCGTCACGGACTATTCTGACGGCAACAGCATGGGATGTTTCGACTTGGAGGAGTTGAAATGGTCGGATCGGATCGTAGCCGCAAGTGGGATCGACCCGGAAAAGCTACCGAATCTGCAACCCTCGACCTATGTTGCAGGGGGCGTGACGGAGAGGGCGTCCCAGGCGACAGGACTGGCGCTTGGGACGAAAGTGGTCATCGGTGCCGGTGACGGTGTTACGGCGAACATCGGTGCGGGTTCGGTGGATGAGGGGAAAACCTATTGTTCCTTAGGTACGTCTGCCTGGGTGACGACCACCACCAAGAAACCGATCTTCGATCCGGAGATGCGGACGGTCACATGGGCGCATGCCATCCCAGGATATTATGCGCCTAACGGCACCATGCAGTATGCCGGCGGGGCTTTCAACTGGATGAAAGAGACGATCTGTACGGGGGAGCGGGAAGCCGCTGAAGGGAGCGATCAGTCCATCTATGATTTAATCAATGAGCAGGTGGAACTGGCACCGCCGGGTTCGAATGGGCTTTTGTTTCTCCCCTACCTGTTGGGAGAACGTGCACCTCGCTGGGATACAGCCTCAAAGGGATCCTACCTTGGGATCACATCCGAGACGACCCGAGCGGACTTGCTTCCAGTGTGCTAGAAGGGATCACTTACAATCTGGGGATCATTCTCGATATTCTCCAGCAACATATAGAAATCGGTGAGATCATCCTCATCGGTGGCGGAGCGAAGAACCCGTCATGGCTCCGGATTGTAGGGGATGTGTTCGCCATTCCGGTGCAGGTGCCGACGATTCTCGACGAGGCCAGCTCCATGGGGGCGGCGATCATCGGCGGCGTGGGTGCCGG
>CAUGKZ010000240.1 GCA_959600065.1 uncultured Kroppenstedtia sp.
TGAAGTCCCCGCTAAGGATGTGATTCTCCCCAGTTCGATTGAGGGATTGGATCTAGTACCCGCGCGGATCGAATTGGCCGGGGCGGAAATTGAATTGGTCCAAACCCTTTCCCGTGAACATCGACTGAAGCGGGCATTGCAAGGAATCAGAGATACTTACGACTATATCCTGATCGACTGTCCCCCTTCTCTCGGAGTGTTGACAGTCAACTCGCTGACTGCAGCCAATTCGGTATTGATCCCCATCCAATGTGAGTTTTACGCATTGGAAGGATTGGGACAATTACTGAACACGATTCGCATTGTGCAAAAACACTTGAATAAACGCTTGGAAATTGAGGGTGTCCTATTGACGATGTTTGATGGACGTACCAATCTTTCTGTACAGGTGATGGAGGAAGTCAAGAAATATTTTCAGGAGAAGGTGTATCGTACTGTCATCCCCCGCAATGTCCGTCTCAGTGAAGCACCCAGCCACGGGATGACTATCCTGGATTACGATGTCCGTTCCCGTGGGGCGGAATGCTATATTGAATTGGCAAAGGAAGTGATCCGGAATGGCCGGGAGTAAAGCTCTGGGTAAAGGATTGGGTGCTCTTTTTCCAGATGCCCAGGTAGATGATGAAGATGTAGTGAACGAAATTGCGGTGGATGAGCTGCGTGCCAATCCCTATCAACCACGCAAACATTTTGATCCAGATGCACTGCAGGAGCTGATCGCATCCATTCAAGAACATGGAGTGGTTCAGCCCCTTGTGGTAAGAAAAAGCATTCGAGGTTTTGAGATTGTAGCCGGAGAAAGACGGTTCCGCGCAGCCAAAGAAGCCCAGTTGGATCAGGTTCCTGTGGTGGTTCGGGAATTTTCTGATGAGCAGATGATGGAGATCGCCTTGATTGAAAATTTGCAGCGGGAAGATCTTAACTCCATCGAGATCGCACAGGCTTATCAAAAGTTGATGGACCGCTTCTCTCTGACCCAAGAGGAATTGGCCAAACGGGTGGGGAAAAGCCGTCCTCATGTGGCAAACTTTCTTCGTCTACTTCAACTCCCCCAGGAAGTTCAGGAAGATGTTTCACGTGGAACATTATCTATGGGACACGCTCGTGCGTTACGAGGAGTGGAAGACAGGGAGGCTTTGTTAAAGCTGGCCAAGCGGGCGGTAAAGGAAGAGGTCAGCGTGCGACAGTTGGAAGAATGGGTTCAACAGGTGAATGAGGGGGTGAGGCGGACTCAAAAGAAAAAGGAACGTGCTCAAAGGCCTTTCTCTCCGCAATTTAAACGTTATGAGGATATGTTGCAGGAAGCTTATAGTACCCCAGTGCGGATTCGTCACGGAAGAAAAAAAGGACGGATTGAAATCGAGTATTACTCGGAGCGAGAACTGGAACGGTTGGTGGAAATGCTACAGAAGGATCGGATTCTGGATTGATACTTGGTGATGGAGGGGTGGATGTGATCTATCTGGACAACGCCGCCACCACTTGGCCAAAACCGGCCACGGTTTTGAAGAGCGTGGAGGATCATTTGACAAACTACGGGGCCAATCCTGGCAGAGGCGGACATCAACTCTCCAGGCTGGCCGGGGAGAAGGTAGAAGAGACCCGCCGCCGGCTGGCAGGGTTGTTTCAGATCCCGGATCCGCGAAATCTGATCTTTTGTCAAAATGGAACCCATGGGATCAATCTTTCCCTCAAAGGATGGTTGAATCCAGGTGACCATGTAGTAGCCACCAGCTGGGAACACAATGCAGTGGTTCGCCCATTGGAGATGTTGAAAAAAAACCAGGGGATTGAAGTGGATTACATTCCTCCAGGGGCGGAGGAACCTGTGGATCTGCATCGCTTGGAAAGGGCTTTGGGTTCCCGTACCCGCTTGATTGTCGCGACTCATGCTTCTAATGTGACCGGTGTGTTACTCCCGGTGGGGGAGATCGGAAATATTGCCCGTCGGTGGGGGATTCCTCTGCTAGTGGATGCCGCCCAGACGGCGGGTGTGGTTCCTATCGATGTGGAGTCGATGGGAATATCGATGTTGGCTTTTTCCGGTCATAAGGGATTGATGGGTCCGCAAGGTACCGGAGGATTGTATATATCGCCGAAGCTATCTCTTCGTCCCTTGATGGAAGGGGGAACAGGCAGTTATTCCGAACAGTTGATGCAACCGGAGGAACGTCCGACGGGCTTTGAAAGCGGAACGCCTAATACCCCTGGAATTGTCGGCTTAAATGCCGGACTTCAGTTTTTGTCTGAACAGGGGATGGAATCGATCTGGCGACATGAGTTGGATCTCGCCCAACAGATCTCCGAGGGATTGAGTCGGATGGAAGGAATTCATCTATACACACCAGCGTCCTCTACCGTTCCTGTGATTTCATTTAATGTGGAGGGAGTGGACGGCAACGAAGTGGCCGCCATTCTGGATCAACATTATAACATTGCGGTTCGACCCGGATTTCATTGTGCTGCGTTGGCTCATCAGACACTGGGAACCGCAGATACAGGCACCATCCGAGTCAGCCCTGGTTTTTTCAACAAGGATCAGGATGTAGAGGTGTTACTACAGGCGGTGGGGGAAATTTGCGAAGCTTATGGGATCGGTTAGGGAGTTGGAGTGAGAAGTGATTTTACTAGGTACGCTGGTGAACGGGATCGCGATTGTTATAGGATCCCTGCTGGGCACTTTTTTCACCAGCATGAAAAAAGAGACTCATGAGACTGTGATGCAGGGGATGGGGCTGGTAGTGTGTGTGATCGGCCTATCCATGGCTTTGGAAGCGAAAAACTTTACCGTTGTCTTGCTTGCGATCGCAGTGGGAGGGGTCCTGGGTGGTGGATTGAAGGTGGAAGATCGGTTGAATCAATTTGGAAAGTGGATCGAAAACCGCTGGAAAAATGAAGGTCGATTTGCCACTGGATTTGTAACCGGGACCTTGGTTTATTGCGTCGGTCCCATGGCGATCTTGGGAGGGTTGGATAGCGGTTTGCGGGGAGATCATGCAGTGTTGTACACCAAATCCCTGCTGGATGGGTTTACTGCCATCCTGTTTACTTCCAGCTTGGGGAGTGGAGTGCTCTTCTCGATGATCCCTGTTGTACTTTATCAAGGGGCGATAACCTTGTCTGCGGGCTGGATCACCCAGTTTCTCGACAAGGAAGCCTTGGATCAAGTCATCCAGCAGGTGACGGCAACGGGGGGGATCTTGATTATCGGGATTGGGATCCAGTTGCTCGGGATGGCAAAGATCCGGGTGGGAGATTTGCTCCCCGCCATCCCTGTTGCAGTGGGGGTAGCTTGGGTTATGATTCGTTTTTCCCTCTAACCGAGATCTCCGTTTCGTTTCGACAAAAACTGTGTGTTTTTTCTTATCCAGATGACAGGATCCACCTGGCCTTCTTCCGTGGGCCGGGTGGATCCTGTTGTCTGTTTCTCTAAAGAGATCTACGACGGGAATTTTCGCTTAGGGCTACTGAATAGATGGATGAAGCGATCACTTGAGCCATCTTCATCACCATGCTCAGGCGTGTGTTCTGGAGGACAAAGTATTCCATAAAACCTGCTACATTGACGATCCCCGTCACATGTACCTGCCCCACCTCAGGCAGCTGTTTGTTGACTCCGGCTCCCGGCCTGACAGGTCCGTTACCTACCTGGATCCATCCCACACTGGATAGCTGTCCCAGACAGGCATCGACGGCGATCACCCGGGGATTCCGCAGTTCCTTTTTCAATCGAAGCAGGGTGTTCTCCAAGTTGACCGCATGAACAGGCTCGTCCAATGTTCCATACACTCGGAGAAAGGGAGCCGTCATCTCTTCTAATTGAGTTCCGACCAATGGGCCGAGAGAGTCTCCCGTCGACCGGTCGGTCCCAATACAGATACAGGCCAGTTCCCGGGATCCGGGATACAACTGAAGTGTTTCACTTAGCCAATCTGCGCACTGGTGGGGAGCGCTGGGATGGGTGTATTGGATACGGGTCGGACAGTTGGACCCAAGGTCCGGGGTTGGAGCCGGTTCGCGCATGGCAGTCAACCTCCGAAAGGGAATTCAAATCCTTACCAGTATACGGATGGGAAACAGGAAATATAACTGGAGGAACAGGCGTGTTGATTAGCCATATTTTAGGCAGGAAATAAGGTCGGGATGGTGGGAC
>CAUGKZ010000241.1 GCA_959600065.1 uncultured Kroppenstedtia sp.
ACAGCCCTGTTAAAGAAAGCCTTAGGGATGAGGTGATCACCTTGCCCACACCTGTCAGGGAAGAATCGAGAGACCAGCTTTCGGTGGAACTTCGAATGATCGAACGATGGGAAGAAGAACAGAAAGACCTGTGGTTCTGGGAAAAGATCGGTCGTCTTCCCTTCGCTCTGCTGGACCGGATCACCCCCCGGATTCTTCGCGACTGGATCGGTCAGCTCTTGGATGAACTCGGCGCCTATATCCAGACCGGGGGCCGCTACCTGATCAACCAGCATGCCATGCTCGACCGGCTGTCCCAAGAGACTGGACAACCTTCCGGTTCTATTGGTCTCTCCCAAGTTCCATACTTGCCTCTGACAGTTATGGACCACGTAGCGGAGGACTTACAAAAATCCCGAGCAGAAGTAGCCAAATATCAGGGGGCCACCACCGGGGTGGGCGGCTTCCTGACACTTGCCATCGATATCCCGGTTCTCCTCGGTCTCTCCCTGAAAACGGCCCAATAAATGGCGCTGGTTCACGGTTACGATCCACGGGAAAAGAAAGAACGCATCTTTATCGTTCAGTGCCTCCAGTTTGCCTCTGCTGATTATGTGGGAAAACAAGCCATTCTCAAAAACCTGTCCTCTTTTCACCTAAAGGACGCCGAACGGGAGTCCATCTCCCAGTTGCAAGGATGGCATGAAGTGATCGCTACCTACCGGGATCACTTGGGCTGGAAAAAGCTGTTCCAGCTCGTCCCCATCGCCGGCATCCTCTTCGGTGCTTGGATCAACAAAGCCGCCGTGGGAAACGTGGCGGAAGTCACTCGGATGCTTTATCGCAAACGCCGGATTCTGGAAAAGCTGGAGTCCATAGAGTCCTGAACCAATCACTGCGGAGAAGGTCCGCAGTGATTTTTTAGCGTGGGGATTGGCTCTATTTGGGGTGGGACGGATCGAACTCTGACTCCTTCTCTCTAACAATTTCCCATAAATTATAAAAATTGCTATAATAAAGGGGATTACTTTGAGGGAGGCTGTAAAATGATACGGAAGCGTTTCCTTATCTCGTTGTCGGCGGTGCTTTTGATCACAGGGGGTTTGATCAACAGCTTTTCATTTGCTGATGCTAAAGGGACAAGCCCTGCCAAAGGGGCCCACCACCGTACCAAAAATGTGATCCTGTTGATCGGTGACGGCATGGGGCCGGTCTATACGACAGCTTACCGTTACTACCAGGACGATCCGCGATCGAAATATGTGAGAAAGACGATCTTTGACAAACATTTTGTCGGGATGCAAACCACCTATGCTTGGGATCCAGACGAAAACATCACCGATTCCGCATCTGCGGCCACAGCGATCGCTTCCGGAGTAAAAACATACAATGCAGCCATCTCCGTGGATCTCGACGGACAACCTGTGGAGACTGTGCTGGAGCGGGCTAAATCCTTGGGCAAGTCCACCGGCCTCGTCGCCACTTCACAGATCAACCATGCCACTCCTGCTGCCTTTGCCGCTCACAATGAATCGCGACAAAACTACCACGCAATCGCAGACGAATATTATGATGAACGCATCGGCGGAAAGCACAAAGTGGATGTGATGCTCGGCGGCGGCACCGATTATTTTATCCGGGAGGATCGTAATCTGGTCAAACAGTTTCAACAGGATGGGTACGACTATGTGACCACGAAGTCGGAACTTTGGAAAAGCAAGAACGACAAGCTCTTGGGATTATTTGCAGAAGTAGGGCTACCGAAAAGAATCGACCGTACCGATGAGACTCCCGCATTGAAGGAGATGACCCAAGCCGCACTTCAGCGGCTCAGCAAAAACAAAAAAGGCTTCTTCCTCATGGTGGAAGGGAGCCAGATCGATTGGGCCGGGCATGACAACGATGTGGTCGGAACCATGAGCGAAATGGAGGATTTTGCCCAAGCGTTACAGACTGCAATCCAATTCGCCAAAAAAGACAAGCAAACATTGGTCATCGCCACGGCAGACCATTCCACTGGGGGTCTCTCCATCGGCAGTGACGGGAAGTATGTGTGGAATACTGAACCTATCAAACAAGCCCGACGCACACCAGAGTTTATGGCGAATCAGATCGTCAACGGCGCGGACGTGGAAAAAACCTTGAATCGCTACATCGGCTTCGATTTGACAAATAAAGAACTACAGAGCGTCCATGAGGCGAGTGATTCCGGAAAAGCCTCCACTGTACAAAAGGCCATCTCCCACATCTTCGATGTCCGTTCCAACACCGGATGGACCACCTCCGGACATACTGGGGATGATGTGGAAGTATTCGCCTTCGGCAAAGGAAAAGAGCGGTTAGCCGGCCGCATCGACAACACGGACATCGCCCATCGCATCTTTGACATCTGGAAACGGTAAATGAAAGAATGCAAGCGGCCCCTCACCCAATCTAAAGGGTGGGGGGCCGAGCGGCAATAAGTGAGCAAATGTTCGATTTTCAGGCGTGTTGATGAACCATATAGTGGATGATGGGAACAAAACGACCCTTTCGCTCTTCCCATTGCCCCCATCGTAAAATATTGCCTGAGGGACGGGGATGGTGGGATGGTTGGAAGGAATAAACCCAGTCCAGCAGCTAAGAGCAGACAGACCCCATAAATCCACGCTCGATTTTTTCCAATGGCTCTCTTGTGATCAGGAAGATCCCCCCTTTTTGAGAACTTAATCCATCGACTTAAGGATCGGTGAGTCGCCTCCCAGCCCTTGCTCTCTCCATGATTCTTCTATTTAGAGAAAATCCCTTTTTTCCCTCAAAAAAAACATCCTTCCCTCAAAGTTTGAGAGAAGGATGGATGATGGTGGAGCATAGCGGGCTCGAACCGCTGACCTCTACACTGCCAGTGTAGCGCTCTCCCAGCTGAGCTAATGCCCCAAAATTAATTTGGCAACAAAATTAATCATATAGCTTGTTCATCCATTTGTCAAGGGCTCCATAAAAAAAGGGCGGTTCGCCCTTTCATCCACATCAAATCATTTCAAATCCAAGGTGTCGCGCATTTTTTGTCCGATTCGCTCCCGCTCCGCCTCGGATACTTGGTAGTAATAAGTCCCATTGATTTTGGTACCCGTTCCCTTTACCTCTAGAGTCTCCATCTGTCGGGTGGCACTTCGATAATCGATAGCCATCTGTTGCAGTTCCTCAGGGGAGATATTTGTTTTCACTTGGTTGTCCAGATTTTCCAAGAGCGAAGAAAGGTCCATCAAGATCGACGGCTTGGCCGCCTTGGCAATCACTGCTTTCAACACCTGGCGCTGACGGTCATTTCTGCCCAAGTCCCCCCGCGGGTCTTCATAACGCATCCGGGTATACATCAGTGCTTCTTCTCCATTCAGGTGAATCTGTCCCTCTGGGAAGGGAGTCCCTTTGTAATCAAAGGCGAAGGGATTATTCACATCCACTCCATCCAAGGTATCAATAATATCAGCAAATCCCTTCATATTTACTTTGATATAGTAATCGATAGGTACCTTCAAAAAGCTTTCCACCGTCTCCACGGCCATGGGCACTCCACCGAAAGCAAAAGCATGGTTCATTTTGTCCTGGCTCCCCCTGCCTGCGATCTCTGTCCGGGTGTCTCGGGGGATGTTGAACATCAGTGAGCTGTCGGTCCGTGGATTCACAGTGAGAATCACCATCGTGTCACTGCGTCCCTTGTCCCCTTTCCGCTCATCCACCCCCATGATCAGGATGGAGATGGGGTCCTGTCTGTGAACCGAGACTTCTTTCTCACGCAGTTCCGATTTTTTCTGTGCCTTCGGTTCATAGATCTGAGAGGCTGTCTCTTTCATGGAAGAATAGAGGTACCAACCATATCCCCCCGCTCCTCCTACAACCAGCAGAAATACCACACAAAAAATCTTGAACCATTTCATGGCATAAGACTCCTTTGAGTTCGGATTCGATCATCTTATTATACTGAAACAACGAAGATTCTCCCTTTTTTGATCGAGAAGCCCCCTGCTCTTTTCGCAAGGCGGCCTTTGCACTCCTCAACAGACAGGTCCAAAGATCAGAGCGGTTGATTCGGGTGTTCTCAGGCGTTTTGATTGGCCCTATTTTAGGTAGGAAATCAGGTCGGGATGGTGGAGAACGGTGAAGAGCTTTTGCGCTCTTGGCAAGAG
>CAUGKZ010000242.1 GCA_959600065.1 uncultured Kroppenstedtia sp.
CTGGTGCCCCGATTGCCAGACCGTGCTCGCCAACGAACAGGTGGAAGACGGCCGTTGCTGGCGCTGTGATTCCGTGGTGGAGAAAAAGGAACTGGAACAGTGGTTCTTGCGCATCACCGATTATGCCGACCGGCTGGTGGAAGATCTGGAAAAATTGCCGAAATGGCCCGAACAGGTCAAAATGATGCAGCGCAACTGGATCGGCCGCAGTGAAGGAGCCGAGGTAGTCTTTACCCTTCCGGAACAGGAAGAAGAGCGGATTTCCGTCTTCACTACCCGGCCCGACACCCTCTATGGGGTCACCTATCTGGTGCTTGCCCCGGAGCATCCCTTGGTTAAGCAACTGATCCAGGGTAGAGAAGGGGAAGAGGAGATCCGCACTTTCATCCGGGAGATGAAGAACCAGCCGGAGCGTGCCCGCACCGGCTCTGATGTGAAAAAAATCGGCTATGACACCGGGGCCAAAGCCCGACATCCCCTGACTGGGGAAGAAGTACCGATCTGGGTGGCGAACTATGTCCTGATGGACTACGGTACGGGAGCGGTGATGGGGGTTCCGGCCCACGATGAGCGGGACTTTCTGTTTGCCCAACAATACGGTCTTCCCATTCGAACCGTGGTCCAGTCCCAAAAAGGAGAGGCTTCTGGGGAAGAGGCGTATACGGCGGAGGGGGTTTTGGTGAACTCCGGACCCTTTGACGGTATGGACAACCGCCAAGCGATCGGGGCGATCGCCGATCACTTGACCCAAGTAGGGAAAGGAAAGAAGACGATCACTTACCGGTTGCGGGATTGGTTGATCTCCCGCCAACGTTATTGGGGATGCCCCATCCCCATCGTCTATTGCGATTCTTGCGGTACCGTGCCGGTCCCCAAGGAAGAGTTGCCAGTGATGGTGCCGGAGGATGTGGTCTTTGACGGCAAGAGCAATCCCCTCACCACATCGGAAAGCTTTGTCCATACCACCTGTCCTTCCTGTGGTGGAAAGGCGCGTCGGGAGACAGACACGATGGATACCTTCATCGACTCTTCCTGGTATTTTTTGCGCTACACCGACCCCCGCAACACCGACAAACCCTTTGACCCTGAGTTGGCCAACCAATGGATGCCGGTGGACTTTTACGTCGGGGGGGTGGAACATGCGGTGCTCCACCTGCTGTACTCCCGTTTCTTCACCAAGGTGTTGCATGATGCGGGGATGGTGGAGGCGATTGAACCTTTTGAACAATATTTCCCGTTGGGCATGGTGCTGAAGGATGGGGCTAAAATGTCCAAGTCCAAAGGAAATGTCGTCTCCCCGATGGAGATTATCGACCGTTACGGAGCGGACACCGCCCGTCTGTTCATTCTGTTTGCTGCTCCGCCTGATGGGGAGCTGGACTGGAACGATGCCGGGGTGGAGGGGAGTCACCGCTTTCTGAATCGTGTCTGGCGGATGGTGCAACAACACAAGGAGTTGGTTCGCAATCGGCCGGTGGCACAGTTGGAAGGAAAAAAGGCCAAGGAGCTGAACCGCGTTCTGCAGCAGACCATAAAAAAAGTGGGCGGGGATGTGGGAGACCGCCTTCAGTTCAATACCGCCGTCAGTGCGATCATGGAGCTAATCAATGCGATTCACGCATATCCCGCCGATGCAGATCAAGGGGTGTTGGCCGAGGCGGTGGAACAGGCGATCATCCTGCTGGCGCCCTTTGTCCCTCATATCACTGAGGAGATGTGGCAGGAGTTGGGCCATGAATCCAGTGTTCATGACCAGTCCTGGCCTTCCTTTGATGCAGACGCCCTCCTCTTGGATGAAGTGGAAATGGCGGTGCAGATCAATGGCAAGGTCCGTCACAAGGCGGTCGTCCCCACCGGTGCAGATCGCAAGGAAGTGGAGTCCCAGGTGCTGGCGGAAGAAAAAGTGAAAAGCCTCCTGGAAGGAAAAACGATCCGCAAAGTGATCGTCGTTCCCGGCAAACTGATCAATATCGTCGCCAACTGACAAAGGGGAGGAAGGATCCCCAGACCTGATTTACGAGATTTTCTGGTGTAAGTGATCGAGAAAAACTTGGGTGTCGAACTGGGAGATCCGATCCCGAACTCGAAGCGTTGTGAAAAATCGTCATAACCATAACCATAAAACACAAATCGTGCCTGGGGTTGCTTCGCTCTTCCATGCTACCCAGGGAGGATGGGGTTTCCCATGGAGTGATTTTGGATCGAAGAACTTTGACGCCGGAATGGGAAATCTCATCCCGCCCCTCTGCAACTGTAGTAAATCACAACGCCTGTAGGGATATCCAACACCAGGCGTGTTGATTAGCCATATTTTGGATGGGGAGATCGTGTTCACCCACGCGACCGTTGCCATCCGGCAAGGAAGTGAAAACTGGCCGCTCCAAATCTTCCGATCGGGCAGGGGCAAAGCCTTACGGAAGCAACACAGGGAAGATGTTGCCCCTAAACGCCCTCCCTCCAGATTCTCCGCTGGGTAGGATGGCAAAGGTCGCTTTGGCAGCACACGACTCCCTTCCGCTGCCCATTTTCTGGTTAATCAACAGCCCTGATCCAACACAATCCTGGAAACCAACCGTCGTCCCTGTGTTGCCTCTGTCAGGCTTTGTTTCTTACCGAGGCATCGGTGCGTGGGCGAACATCCCTACCCCAAAGGGCGAAGTAACCTACCTGAAAAAATCTATCTTATTTGCGTACAGGGGTGCCATTGGCTGAGAGGGATTCTGCCCAACCCTTTGAACCGGATCCGGACGATACCGGGAAGGGAGTACAGGGCCAAGTATATCTCTGGCCGCTCCCGGCGGGGGCGGCCTTTTTGCATGCATAATTCAGGAGGCGAGCAAATGAATTGGAACCCTGATCTCATCCAAGAAGTGAGGAAGAGACGCCCGCTGGTGCATCAGATCACTAATGAGGTGACCGTCAACGATTGTGCCAACATCACTCTCAGTTGCGGTGCGTCTCCGGTGATGGCTTATGCCCCGGAAGAAGTGGCGGAGATGGCAGCATTGGCCTCGGCTTTGGTATTAAACATCGGGACCCTGAATGCAAATCAAGTGGAGAGTATGATCCAGGCAGGAAGAGCCGCCAATGAAAAAGGAATTCCTGTGGTGCTGGATCCAGTGGGAGCAGGGGCTACCTCCTTCCGGACGGACTCAGCCAAGAGACTGTTGGAAAAGGTCCACATCTCCCATCTAAAAGGAAACGCTGGGGAGATTGCGACTCTGGCGGGAGAAGTGTCCCAGGTTCGTGGTGTCGATTCAGGAGAAGTGGATCATATTCGAACCATCGCCGTTCGAGCGGCCCGAAAATGGGGACTGACTATCATCGTCACCGGGGAGAAGGATGTGATTACCGATGGAGACAAGTGGGTTGAGGTTTCCAACGGACACCCCCTGATGGCCACCGTTACCGGAACCGGCTGCATGTGCGCGCCGGTGGTAGCCGCCTTTGCTGCGGTCTCCAATGATCCGGTGGCTGCCTCCGTTGCTGCCATGGTCACCTATGGAATCGCAGCGGAGCAGGCGGGGCGGGTAGCCGAGGGACCAGGCAGTTTCCGATGGAGACTCTTCGATGCATTACACGCCCTCGACGGTGAGGGCGTGAGAGATTCTGCCCAGGTACAGAGTGGCTGATTTACGGTGAGACAGGAAAGGATGTAACATCTCTGATCTCTTGCAAAAAGCGGAAGGGGTTGCCTTCCGCTTTTTCGCGGGTATGGTATACTAAATATATCCTTTGATAGCATCTTTTTCTTGCCCCGTCAGACTTTTTTTTCTACTTCTGGGAAGAGGGATTGTTGTACTTTATGGATGTCCTCCTCGTATTTGTCGTGGGTTAACCGGAACAGATCGTGAAAAAGAGTGCCTAGGTCCCGTTCCAACAGGTGGAGGCCTTCTCGGGTGATTCCGCCGGGTACAGCCACCCGTTCCTGGAGGCTCTGTAGTGTGAAGTTTCCTTCCGCCAAGAGATGCCCCAGTCCTTGAGCCATCTGGGTGACGAGGGAGATTGCCGTCTCCCGTGGAAGGCCGGTTTCCTTCACGGCGGCTTCCGCCATCTGTTCCATGAGGTTGGCGAGAAAGGCAGGGGCACAGCAAGCCAGATCGGAGGCAATTCGGGTGTGTGCCTCATCGACATGGAGAGGA
>CAUGKZ010000243.1 GCA_959600065.1 uncultured Kroppenstedtia sp.
CTGGATCCGGTTTACGCGGAGAAGCTGGGGGTAAACATCGACGAACTGCTTTTATCTCAGCCCGATACGGGGGAGCAGGCGTTGGAAATTGCCGAGGCTTTGGTCCGTAGCGGAGCGATTGACATTATCGTTGTGGACTCGGTGGCAGCTCTGGTACCGAAGGCGGAAATCGAAGGTGAGATGGGGGATTCCCATGTCGGTCTGCAGGCTCGCTTGATGTCGCAAGCTCTTCGCAAGCTCTCCGGTGCGATCAGCAAGTCCAAGACGATTGCGGTCTTCATCAACCAGATCCGGGAAAAGGTGGGTGTCATGTTCGGCAACCCTGAAACCACTCCCGGTGGCCGTGCCCTCAAATTCTACTCCAGTGTCCGTCTGGAAGTGCGACGCGCGGAAACGATCAAACAGGGCAACGAGATGGTGGGTAACCGCACCCGGATCAAAGTGGTCAAGAATAAGGTGGCCCCTCCCTTCAAGCAAGCGGAAGTGGATATCATGTACGGAGAGGGGATCTCCAAAGAAGGCAGCATTTTGGATATCGGAAGCGATCTGGACATTGTGAAGAAGAGTGGTGCCTGGTACTCCTTTGAGGGAGATCGGTTGGGCCAGGGTCGGGAGAATTCCAAACAATTCCTCAAGGAAAACAGCAAAGTGGCCCTCTCCATTGAAAATAAGATCCGGGAACATTTTGACCTGCAGACAGTCACTCCGGAACAGGAGCAGGAACAGAAGCCTGAGAAGCAATCGAAAAAGGCGGGGGGCGAAAAAAAGGCAGAAGCTCTTTCCCTCGACCTGAAGGAATAAAGGAGAAGGCGTGAGAACCGATGGAAGACGAAGCGGGTGAAATCACACGGATCGAGAGACAAAAAAGTGGCTTACCCCGTTATAACATTCATATGGATGGCACTTATCGATTCTCTGTTCATGAGGACGTCTTGGTCCGGTTCGCCCTGTCAAAGGGGATGAAGGTGGATGGAGAGGAGATCCGGCGGATCTTGGCGGAGGAAGAGCAGAATAAGGTTCGCCAGTCCGCCCTTCATTATCTCAGTTATCGCCCGCGGACGGTTCGTGAGGTGGAGCTTCATCTCCAGGCCAAAGGGTATGAGCCGGATTCCATTCATTCGGTGATCACCGAAGTGAAAGATCAGGGTTTTCTGGACGATCGGCGGTTTGCCGAAGCGTGGGTGGAAGAGCGTCGCGAGCGGAAAGGATACGGCGTCCTGGCTTTGAAGCGTGAGTTGGAACAGAAGGGAATTTCCCCGGAGATTGCCGAGGATGTGCTCAGTCGGGTGGATGATGAGGAAGAACATAAACTGGCTCGAGAGACGGCTGAAAAGCGGTACCGTCGTCTCGCAGGGGAACCCTGGCCCAAGGTGGAAAGGCGCCTGGGCCAGTATCTGTTGCGGAGAGGGTTTCAGCCCTCGTTGGTATACAGGTTATTGCATGAGCTTCGGATGAGACATCGGGAAGAAGGGGGATGATCTGATGCTTCGTCTCCTCTATGTGACAGATACTCATATCCGGGGGACGGCTCCCCGGAGCAGAACCGATGATTTTGTGGAAGCCCTTCGGAATAAATTGAATGAAGTGATCGACATCGCTGGTCGGGAAAAGGTGAACGCTGTGCTCCACGGCGGAGATCTTTTTGATCGACCGGACCTATCTCCCGCCGTCGTGCGGGATTTTGCCCGTTTATTGCGCCGATTGGAAACACCGATTTATACGATTGCCGGCAACCATGATATATACGGACATAACCCGGAGACGGTGGATCGATCGATGCTGGGCCTTTTGGATGCTTTTGGAGCGGTTCGGTTGATCCGGAGAGGAGAAAAAATCTGTCTGGAGGAAGGGGGAGTCCGTGTGCAACTTACCGGCCAACCCTTCCACTATGATCTGGATCGGCGGGATCCGACGATGGATTATGTGGTGAAAAATGAGACAGATGCCGATTACTGTGTCCATATGGTCCACGGAATGGTGGTGGACCGCGCACTTCCCGACAGTGTTCCCCACACCTTGGCCGACCATCTCTGGTCGGAAGAGGTAGATGTCTTGTTGACAGGACATTACCACGCCGGTTTTCCTGTTAAGAAAAAGGAAGGCCGGTATATCATCAATCCGGGAGCATTGGCCCGGATCAACAACCACCCTACGGAGATCCACCGTCACCCTCAGGTGGCAGTGCTCGATTTCGGAAAGGAAATCAGGGTGAAACTGCTTCCACTCCAATGCGCCGCCCCAGGGGAAGAGGTGCTGGACCGGTCTTGGGTGGAACAGGGGGCCTATCGGGAAGAGAGGATCGCCGCCTTTGAACGGGAAATCCGGGATCATGATTTTCGCAGTCTCCATGTGCAGGGGATTGTGGAGGAGATCGCAGGATCGAAAAATGTGGAAGATGAGGTTCGCCATGAAGCCTTGCGACGGATTGCGGTGGTGCAAGAACACTTGGGAACCGGGAGGGGAGAGGATTGAAACGTTTTGAACGGTTGGTGATCGAAAACTTTCAGTCCCACGAACAAACAGAAGCATTCTTTAACGATGGGATCAATGTGTTCGTCGGCCCGTCGGACAGTGGCAAAAGCGCAATTTTGCGGGCACTGCGATGGGTTCTCTACAATGAACCCAAAGGGACCGACTTCATCCGAGCGGGAAAAAAGCGGTGTCGGGTCACCCTGACTCTCTCCGACGGTACGGAGATTACCCGGATGCGTTCCGCTTCCGTCAATCGGTACATACTGAAGGTCCCTGAGCAGGAGGAACAAGTCTATGAAGGCTTTGGATCCTCTGTCCCGCAGGAAGTGATGGATGCCCATGGAATGCATGCATTGAAGTTGGATTCTGACTGGAAACTGCCCGCCCAGTTCGGCACGCAACTGGAACCGCCATTCCTGTTGGCGGAAACAGGAAGCGTGAAGGCCAAATCCATCGGCAGGGCCAGTGGAGCCCACATCATCGATATCGCTTTACAGGCAACCGCCCAGGATTTGAGTGGAGTCAACTCCAAACTGAAACATGTGGTAAAGCAATCGGAGGATCTGAAGCAACGTCTCCAGCCCTATGAAAATTTACCCAAGCTCCAGAAACAGCTGGAACAGGCGGAAGATCGGTATCAGAAAGCGGCAGACATGCAGAAGCGTCTGGAAGCGATCCGTCGTCTGAAGGATTATCGGGATCGGATGAGCCAGGAGATCCAGAGAATCCAGGAACGGCTGAGGGGATTGTCCCGTGTTGACGAAGCCGATCGGATCCTTCTGGAAGTGGAACGGGCCCTTCTTGATCAGGGTCACATGAAGCGACTCGCCTCGGCCTTTTCGGGGATCCGAATGGAACGGGAGGGCTGGAAAAAGGTCCGGGTCGAAACCGAACGGACGATGGAAGTAGAAGATCACCTGTCCCACCTGACCCAGGAACAGGAGCGGTTGAGACAGCTGATCCCGCTCCGGGAGCAACGGAGACGGGTGCAGAGGGAAGCGGACCGACAGCGAAGGATTTGTTCGGTTACCGCTGGAATCGATCAGCTAGATCCGGATCAACTGGAGCGCTTGGGCAAGCGTTATCAGGTGCTGGTGGGTCTGTTACCGAAGGCTCAGGCATTGGGACGGGAAAAGGAACTTCTGCACCACCGTCTTCGACAACGGGTCCATTTGCCGGAAGAAGAAGTGGAAAAGCTGAGTAGTCTGGTGGAGAAACGAGACCATCTTCTCAAACTGGAGCAGGGATGGAAGGACTGCCGGGAACGTCTGTCCCGGGGCCGCCGGTTTCTGGCGGATAAAGGTGATGAAATCGAGAGATGCACCGGCCATCTGGCCACCCTTCTCCGCGAACTGGGCCGGTGCCCCACTTGCAGTTCCCCGATCGATGATTCTGTCCTGGAACATATCATGGAAGAATACGGAGGAGGAATGGCCGGTGCAGCAGCAGGAAGAGAGGATCAAACAACTTAAACAAGCTTTAAATGAAGCCAAGGATCAGCGCTATCGGGCTGAGGCGAGGCTGGAGAGCTTGGAACAAGAGGAAAAAAAGCTCCTTCAGGAGCTGGAGGAGCTAGGTGTGGAACCCGACCGCTTAGAAGAGGAGATCCAAAGGCTGGAAGAGGAGATTGAGAGCCGGATTCGGGAGGCGTGGAACCTGT
>CAUGKZ010000244.1 GCA_959600065.1 uncultured Kroppenstedtia sp.
AAGAGATCGTAGCCGTCCCACCATCCTCGTCCCCTCAAGCGATATTTTACGATGGAGGCAATGGGAAGAGCGAAAGGTCAATTTTGTTTCTTCCTCTTGGTTACTATGATCCGATTCTTCCTAAAAGAACATCAGAATAATCCCATTCCCTCCATAAAAAGACCCAACGCACTCAAAGGGGCGTTGGGTTTGAGTCGTTTATTCTCCTTCGATCGGAGGGGTGGGAAGGCCGTCTTCCGATTCGATGCCGGCGATGTCCACGGCTCGAACCGTGTAGTGTCCCGGAGGACCGGTGAAGACAGGGGGCTCTTCCAGGCGGATGCTGGCGACTCGTTGACCCTCCCGATAGATCCGGTATCCGGCGAGGGCGGTATCATCAGAAGGTCGCCATGTTAACTGGACTCCTGTAGAAGAGGAGAGACCCGTCACTTGGGGTGGAGTGGGAGCGCCCAAGCTGATCCGGGGATCCCGTTCCAGTGGAAGTCGACTCCCTCGGTAGTGCTTGTAACGATCCGCCTCCTGTTCTGGAACGCGAAAGCCGGTTTGGCTTCGGGTCAGATCCGGCGGGGTACGGGGATCCGCCACATATTTTTTTCCCTCCACCACTACGACTCGTTCTTCTCCATGCTGGAGGCAGATCTCCTCGGGAATCTGGTCGGCGGGCAGTCTCTCTTTCACTACGGCCTGAGCAGCCCGGCAATCTTCCGTGGCCAATTGACCAGTTACTTTGCAAATCTCCGCTTCTTCCAGTCCGCCAGGGCGTGGAAAGGCGACTCCCTTCGGGGAGAGATGGGGCCGAGTGTGGACGGTGGTCTGAAAGATGCGGGACCAGACTCGTTTCGCCCGACGGTCATCAGGGAGGGGATGGTTGTAATCGTAGCCGATCCAAACTCCTAGGGCGATCCGGGGAGTATAGCCGATAAACCAGACATCGTGACCGTTTTGGGTGGTGCCGGTCTTTCCCGCCAGCTGATGTCCCTGGGCCCGGGCGCCCACCCAACGGCCAGTCCCCTTGCGGATGACATCTTGCAATAGATCCGTGGTCAGCCAAGCGGCTTGAGGGGAGAGTATCGGTTGGGGTTGGGGACGATGCTGATAGATCACCTGACCGTCCGCATCCACGATGCGACGGATCAGCCAGGGTTTTTGATATTCTCCGTGGTTGCCCAGCATGGCATAGCCTGCGGTCATCTCTGCCACAGTGAAGCCCCGGGTGAATCCGCCGATGGCAGAAGCTTCCCCATCTCGGGGATGAATGGGAAAATCCATGGCCTGCAAATAGTGGAAGCCTTCGCGAATGCCGATCTCTCGCAGCAATTTGATCGCCGGGATATTGAGAGACCAGGTGAGAGCTTCCCGGACGGTGACGGGACCCCGGTAGCGATTGTTGTAGTTTTTGTAGGTTTTCCCCTTGCCGTCATCAGTGGACAAGGGTTCATCCACTACAACGGTGGCGGGGCTGACTCTCCTTTGATCCAGAGCCGGGCCGTAATCGAGCAAGGGTTTGATGGTGGAGCCCGGTTGCCGGCGGGCTCCCAAGGCATGGTTGATCTCTCCCTGCTCAAAATCGCGGCCTCCGACAAAGGCGAGGAGAGCCCCAGTCCGCAGGTCGAGCAGGACGGCCCCCACCTCTTCTTGGGCATTCTTGAGAGTACGTTTCTTTCCATCGATGCGGAGGGTGTAGGTGACGGGTTTTGCGTACAATTTTGGATTGCGGGCGGTCTGATTTACCCGCTGATAAAGATGAGGATCCACCGTGGTTTCGATGCGGTAGCCCCCAGTCAGAATGCGTTTTCGATATTGTTCCAGGGTAGCATGGTATAATCCTTGCCGACTTAGTTCTGCTGACTGCAGTCCGTCAGCTTTCATCAGGAGTTTGGCCGCTTCCTCTTCTACTGTGGCCATCAGGAAAGGGTGATGATGGTAGGCATTTTTTCCTTTCCCCTGGGCCAATGAGGATTTCAGGTCGAAGGCCAGGGCTTGGGCTTCTGCTTCCGGAGTGATTTTTCCCGTCTGCCTCATGCGGGAGAGGACGGCACGCATCCGGCGGGAGCCTGCTTGAAATCCCTCGTCGCTGAAAGGGTTGAAGCGAGTGGGACGTTGGATCATCCCGGCCAGATAGGCGGCCTGGGCCAGATTGAGATGGTGGGCATCGACATCGAAGATCCCCTTCGCTGCTGCCTGTACTCCTAACAGATTCCGGTGATGGACTCCCTTACCGAAGTAGAGGCTGTTCAAATAAAAAGTGAGAATCTCCTCTTTGGGGAGAATCCGCTCCAGGCGGAGAGCGATGGCGATCTCCTTCGCTTTTCGCTCTAAGGCTTTCTCTCGGTTTTCCAAGATCACGTTTTTTACCAGCTGTTGCGTAATCGTGCTGCCACCACTGGCGATGGATCCGGTCTTCAAGTCATTCCAGGCAGCTCGTAAGATTCCGTGGAGGGAGATGCCGGCATGCTCATAAAAACGATGATCCTCTGTAGCGATCAAGGCATCGATCAGGGCAGGACTGACCTCCTCTGGGTCCACCCACTTCCGGTCAGCATCGGTTCGCATCGCTCCGATGGGAGAGCCATCTCCGAAATAAGCGTGGCTGGTTTGGGTCCAACCCGTCAACTGTTGACGCAATTGCGCTTCATTGCGCAGGGGCTCATCTTTGAGGAGGGAGGCGATGTAGCCTGCGGCTGTGCCGGTTCCGACGGCGATGAAAAGGATGAGAATGGAGACTAAAAGGATTCCGACAGTCATGATCCACCGAAGTAGGGATCGAATCCCTCCGCCTTTCTCTCCTTCGGAGGTGGGTCGCTGTTTGTTCTTCAACTTGATTACCCCCGTCTTTTTGGATATGATAAATACATTGACTCAGGGCTTGTTGATGAATCCATAAATGGGTGGCGGGAGGGAATCCCTACCCTCAATACAACATGCCTGACATGGACTTTTATTATTGGAATGGCACAGATCAAGTCGCAGTAGCCGGAGACAGGTTCTCGCAGAGAGCTGGTGGCAGGTGCAAACCAGCGGCCTCCTCCGACGAAGTACAACTTGGGAGCCATCGCACTTGCGTGCGGCGGGTGAAAACCCGTTATCTTCAGAGTGGAAAGCATCGCTTTCAACAAGGGTGGTACCGCGGGCCATGCAACCCCGTCCCTTTTTATAGGGACGGGGTTATTTTATGGAATTGAATCCTTATTTATCAAAATCATGTGGGCAGGTGAGTGGAAAGATGGACCAAGAACAAGGATGGACCTCAGAGCAGGAGCAGGAAGTCGCTCGGCAAATGGCTGTGATCCGGCGAGGGACGGCACAGATCATCCCGGAAGACGAGCTGGAGAAAAAGGTAAAACGATCAATCCAGACGGGAAAGCCCTTGAAAGTGAAGCTGGGGTTGGATCCCTCCGCCCCGGATATTCACATCGGGCATACGGTGATCCTCAATAAATTACGCCAATTCCAGGATTTAGGACATATCATCCAGTTGGTGATCGGGGATTTCACGGGACGGATCGGAGATCCGACAGGCAAATCAGAGACACGGAAACCGTTATCGGAAGCGGAAGTGAAGGCCAACGCCCAAACCTACGCCGAGCAACTGTTCAAGGTGCTCGACCGGAGCAAGACGGAGGTCCGCTTCAACAGCGAGTGGCTCGCTCCCCTGGACTTTGCAGAGGTAGTGGAGCTAGCAGCCAAGACCACTGTGGCCCGCATGCTGGAGCGGGATGATTTCGCCAAACGCTATCACAGCGGTCAAGCGATCAGTGTTCATGAGTTTTTCTATCCCTTGATGCAGGGATATGACTCGGTTGCCTTGCAAAGCGACCTGGAGACCGGCGGGACCGACCAGACCTTCAACCTGCTGATGGGTCGCCAACTCCAGTCCCAATATGGTCAGGAAGAGCAGGTGATCCTCACGATGCCCTTGCTGGAGGGGCTGGACGGTGTCAAAAAGATGTCCAAAAGCCTCGGCAACTATATCGGCATCGATGAACCAGCTCAGGAAATGTACGGAAAAGCGATGTCTGTCCCCGACGAGCTGATGTTGAAATACTTTGAGCTGGTGACAGATCTCAGCCTGGAGGAGTTGGAGCAGTTGCAAAGGGGATTGGA
>CAUGKZ010000245.1 GCA_959600065.1 uncultured Kroppenstedtia sp.
CCCCGATGGAGACCAGACTGCGGGCGATGACGTGGGTGGGCAGGTCATCCCGCAGCCGTCCCTCCCGCTTCCACTCTTCAATCCGTTCCGATATCACTTGATAGAAAGCCCGGGCCACATGTTCCTGCAGGGCCACGCGCAATTCCGGCTGAAACAGGCTTTCCACCAGGATGATCTTCACCCGTTTCCAGTTGCACTCCATCAGATCCACCCGATCGGCATATATCTCCCGCATCAACTCCTCCAGGGGCTTCTCCTGATCCAGGATCTTCAGAACCGGACGCAGCAGGTAGGGTGTGGCCACCCGGGAGATGGCGGGGATCACCAGATGCAGAAGCAATCCTTTCTTGGAGCGGTAATGCTTGAAAATCGTCGCCTCCGCCACCCCGGCTTTTTCGGCGATGGCATGGGTGGAGGTTCCTTCAAATCCCCGTTCCGAAAAAATATGCAGGGCCGCTTCCAGAATCCGTTTCTGTTTTTCTGTTTCCTTATCTTTTTTATCCAGGTTGAGTCCGTACTCATCGGCGACGAGCCGGATCCATTCCTCCCATGTCTTATCTGGTTCCGTCACGTGGCGACTCCTCTCCGATCATATGAATAAAGATCTCTTCCAGGGCGGGGAGCTCCCTGTCGAGGGATGATTGATTGCGACTGCGCAATTGGGCAACGGTGCCCTCCATGATCAACCGGCCCCGGCTCATCATCGCCACCCGGTCACACCGTTCCGCTTCGTCCATGTAATGGGTGGTCACCAACACCGTCATCCCCTCTGCCGCCATCCCGTAGAGCAGGTCCCAGAAACCCCGCCGGGTGATGGGGTCCACTCCGCTGGTCGGTTCGTCCAGGATCAAGAGAGAGGGGGAATGGACCGTGGCCGAGGCAAAGGCAACCTTCTGCTTCCATCCCCCGGGCAGGGAACTCACCTGCTCCCGCCGGATCTCCCGCAATCCGAAACGATCCATCCTCTCTTCCACCTGTCGGTGGACCGAATCCACTGTGTAGACCCCGGCAAAAAAACGAAGGTTCTCCTCCACGGTCAGATCGGGATAGAGAGAAAACTTCTGGGACATATAGCCAAGCCGGTCCCGGATGGCCTTCCGCTCCTTGAGCATATCATAACCCAACACCGTCCCCTTGCCCTTGGTGGGCGGGAGAATGCCGCAGATCATCCGGATCAGGGTGGTTTTTCCCGCTCCGTTGGCACCGATCAGGCCGCAGATCTCCCCTTTGTCCACCTCCAGGTGGACCCCGTCGACGGCAGTGAAGCTCCCGAAGCGCTTGGTCAGGGATTCCAGCCGGATCACCATGGTTCTTCCCCCTCTCCATCCTCCATCAGATACCGGGTGAATACATCCTCCCAACTGGGAGACTCCTCTTCCACCGCCCCCGTCCCCTCTTCCCGTGCCCATTTCTCCAACATCCCTCGGACAGCCTCCGCCTCCCGGGCCCAGACCACCAGGTCCGTCCCCCGGGAATACGCTTCCGCCACCGTCGACTCTCGACGGAGGCGCGGCAGCCATTTTCCCCGCACGCCCCCTGCATCGCGAACCACCCACACCCGGTAGGGAAGAGAGTGCCGGTACACATGGGGCTCTTCATCAGCGAGGAGCCGCCCCCGGTAGAGGAGCATCACCCGGTCGCAGTGGCGCGCTTCATCCAGATACTGTGTCGACACCAGGACACGGGTCCCTTCCCGGGCCACCCCTTGGATCAATCGCCACACTTCCCGCCGGGACAGAGGATCCACCCCGTTGGTGGGTTCAACCAACAGGAGCAGATCGGGACGGTGCATCACCGCGGCGGCGATGGCCAGCTTTTGCTTCATCCCGCCGGAGAGGGAACCGGCCCTCCGGTCTGCAAACCGGTCCAGGTCGGTCCAGCGGAGAAGCTCATCGATGCGCTTTTGCCTCACTTCCCGGTCCAATCCGTTCAACTGTCCGTAAAAGTGCAAGTTCTCCGCCACACCCATCTCCTCATACATGGCAAAGGTCTCCGGGACATATCCGAGACGAATCCTTTTCTCCCGCAGAATCTTTCCCTCTGTGGGTGCCAGCAGACCTGCCGCCAGTTTGATCAGCGTCGTCTTCCCGGCGCCGTCGGGACCGATCAGGCCGTGAATCCGGGCTTCTCCCAGGGTGAGGCCGATTTCCTTGAGGGCGGTTTTTTCCCCGTAACGTTGGGTCACTTCCTGCAAGCGGATCATGTACCTTCCCCCTTATCCCAGGTTGCGGCGGAAGCGGAGGGCGGCCACCCCGAGGAACAGGACGGCATAGACCGCCAGCACCGACACTTCCATCGTATAGTCGAAGGGGTTGGCCCCTTTGAGAAAGACATCCCGGCTCACCGGCAGGAAGTAGGTGAGCGGCATCAACCAGGAGATCCAACGGATTCCCCAGGGCATCGCTTCCAAGGGAAAGATAAAACCGGACAGAATGATCTGTGGCACCAGGGTGAGCACCGCCAACTGCATCGCCTGCTGCTGGTTTTGCGACACGGACGACACCAACAGCCCCATCCCCAAGGATCCCAACAGGAAGAGAAGGGAGACTACCAGGAAGGACAGCACTTCTCCCCGGAAGGGAACGTCAAACAGTTGAATTCCCACAGCGAATACCAACAGGAAATCCACCACCGCGATCAGAAAGTAAGGGATCAGTTTCCCCACCATCAGCTCAAAGGAGCGCAAGGGGGTGACCACCAACTGCTCCAGGGTGCCCCGCTCCTTCTCCCGGACGATCCCCAGAGCGGTCATCAGTGTGGTGATGAAGATCAAAACCAGGCCCACCAGCCCGGGGATCATATAATTGACGCTCCGGATGTCCGGATTGTAAAGAACCTCCACCTCCGGCTTCATCCGCTCCGGATCGGGGAATTGTTCCTTGATTTTCTCAACCCGCTCCTCCATGCTTTCCTTCGCCTGCCGTTCCATTCCCTTCGCCCACTCGTTTTGGAAGCGCTCCAGCGCCTGGGGCGGCATCATTCGCTCCAATTGGGCCCACATGGGAGTTTGGGACAGGTCGATGGCAGGGGTGGCCCCTTTCTGCAAACTTTGCTCCAACTCTTCCTGTAACCGGTTCATGTTCCCCTTTTGCACATCCAGCAGAAATTCATTCACCTTGCGCAAAGAGGATTGGGCGGTGAACAGGCGGCTTCCGTCTACCTGCACCTGAAGCGTCTCCTCCTTTGCTCGCGGCAATCCAGTGTATCCCTGTGGGATCGTGATCACCACATCGGTGCTTCCCTGCTTCAAATCCTCCCTGCCCTCGCTCACGGTCACGATCCCTTCCAGCGAGAAATCCTTCTGGTTGCGGATCTGCCGGATCAGTTCCCGGCTGTCCCCGTTGTCGGCGTGATCCACCACGTCCACATGGATGGTCTCAATATCGAAATTGACCGCATAACCGAAGGCCACCAGCCACAGCACCGGCAGCAACACCATCATCGCCAGCGTCCGCCGATCCCGGCGCATCTGGATAAACTCCTTCCGAATCAAGGCGCCGATCCGTCTCCACATCTTCTCCGCCTCCCATTTGGAGTGAGTGATTACTCACTATCAATTTACGGCGGCACCCGATGCCCTGTCAATAAAAAAGTGAGTGATCACTCCCTTGGATTCCGGTTCTCGTGAAGGAAAAATCCCGACCGGCCGGTATAATGGAGATAACGGTTTCGGAAAAAGGATGGGGAGGTGAGCAGATGAGACCGATCCGGGTCATGGAGTACGTCAAAAAAGCGATGAAAGAACTGGGATACAGCGACCGGGAAATCCTGAAGGTCACTGAAAAAGTGATCCACCTGGCCATCGATGATATGGAACGGGAACAAGAGGAGGCCAGACAAAAACTGCTGGAAGTCGGCAGGAAACAAAGGGGAAACGAAAGTTCCGACCGTTGACCCTTTTGGAGAAGCGGAAGCGAACCGGGCTGGCCAGCGGACCCCTTCCACTTCTCCAGTTCGTTTGAACAGGCACCAACCTCTGGGTGATTCCTCATCCAACAACGGGATTTCCCTCTGTTTCGTCATAAGGATATACCCCGGGATCTTCCTGTCACAAATGATGATTTTTTTGATAGAGAGGTCTTCGCGGGAGAGATA
>CAUGKZ010000246.1 GCA_959600065.1 uncultured Kroppenstedtia sp.
GTTCGTCCTTATCCACGAGGACCACTTTTTTGCCCAGCTGGGCGGCCCGGATGGCGGCTACGTATCCACCAGGGCCCCCACCGACGACCAGAACATCGACTTCCGTCGCAAAATCTCCAACTACCATGGTTAATTCATCTCCATCATCAAGAGTTTCGGGCTTTCCAGCAACTCTTTGACACGATTCAGGAATCGAGCCGCCACATCGCCGTCGATCAGCCGGTGATCGATGGACAGAGAGACGTTCATGATCGGACGAACCACGACTTCACCATCTACTGCTACCGGACGATCTGCCATCTTGCCCATACCGAAGATCGCGACTTCCGGATAATTGATGATCGGGGTGAAGAATTGACCGCCGAAGGATCCAATATTGGTGATGCTGAAGGTGCTGCCCTTCAGTTCCTCCACGCCGGCTTTGCGATCACGGGTGCGTGTGGTCACATCCTTGATCTCCTTGGCCAGCTGGAAGATGGACTTCCGGTCCACATCCCGAATGACCGGAACCACCAAGCCGTCTTCAGTGGCGGTAGCGATCCCCATATGGTAATGCTTCTTAATGATAATCTGTTCATTTTCCTCGTCAAGAGAGGCATTCAGATAGGGGAACTCCTGCAATGCTGCAGTCAGAGCTTTGATGATGAAAGGCAGATAGGTGAGTTTGATCTCCCGCTGCTCAGCCATCGGTTTGGCCCATTTGCGAAGTTCGATCAGTTCAGAGGCGTCCACTTCATCCATTACCGTAACATGGGGAGCCGTATACACGCTCTGAGCCATACGCTTAGCGATGGTGCGACGCATCCCCCGAAGTGGGATCCGCTCTTCATCTTCCTCACGGGAAAGCGGAGCTGGTTTTTTCGCCTCGGTCGGTTCCCCTTGGCTTTCGGTGACGGCGCTTGTTTCTTCCGCGGGCTCGGCTCCACCGCTTTGGAAGGTTTCCAGATCGGCAAAGGTAACCCGGCCGTTTTTGCCAGTCCCTTCCACCAGGGTGATGTCGATCCCCAATTCCCGAGCCTTCTTGCGGACGGAAGGCATAGCCAGCACTTGCTTGCCGGACTTGCCCTTCCCGGAAGGAGCAGGTGTTGCTGCCGCAGTTTCCTTTTCTACCGGAGGAGCCGCTTTTTCTTCCTCTTGGCTTTCTGGCTGTTCAGGGGCCTCTTCATCCCCGGTGTCAAAGACAGCTAGGACAGAGCCGACCTCCAGAACTTCCCCTTCCTTGGCGTTCAGCTTGAGGACAGTCCCGTCCAAAGGCACAGGAATTTCCACCACTGCTTTATCCGTCTGCACTTCGGCCAGAACATCGTCTTCCTTGACGGTGTCCCCTTCTTGTACATGAAATTTGACGATCTCGCCTTCGTGGATTCCTTCACCCACATCAGGCAGTTTAAATTCGTAGGCCAATCTTGAAACCTCCTTTCTGAATCAGAAGTCCAGCGTTTTATAGATGCCGGCGCAAACCCGGTCTACAGTGGGCAACCATTCGTCCTCGATCGCGGTCAACGGATAGGGGGTGTCAAACCCGGTCACCCGCACCACCGGAGCTTCCAGAGAGAGGATCGCCTCTTCATGGATCCGTGCGGACAGTTCAGCTCCAACTCCGCCGGTTTGGGCTGCTTCGTGTACAACGACGGCACGATGGGTCTTTTCCACGGATGAGATGATGGTATCCAAATCGAAAGGAGAGATCGTCCGCAGGTCGATCACTTCCACCTGGATTCCCCGTTCTTTCTCCGCCTGCGCCGCTGCTTTTTCGCACAGAGGCACCATGGCACCGTAAGCGATCAGAGTAACATCCGTACCTTCTTTCACCACGTGGGCCTTACCCAGGGGCACAGTGTAGTCTTCCTCCGGCACTTCTGCTTTGACGGAACGGTACAGCTTCATCGGCTCATAGAAGATCACCGGATCATCATCGCGGATGGCGGAGATGAGTAGCCCTTTTGCATCATAAGGGTTGCTGGGCATCACCACTTTGACACCTGGGCTGTGCAGGAAGAGAGCTTCCAGGCTGTCTGAGTGCATTTCCGGTGTCTTCACCCCGCCGCCGTAGGGAACGCGAATCGTGATCGGTACATTGAACCGACCGCCGGAACGCATCCGGAGACGGGCCGCCTGGGTGGAAATCTGATCCATACATTCATAGACAAAGCCGGCAAACTGAATTTCCGGCACCGGGCGGAAACCTTGGGAAGCCAGGCCGATCGCTGTTCCGATGATCGCTGACTCCGCCAGCGGAGTATCGAAGGATCGTTTTTCACCGAAGGTCTGATACAGGTCGGCGGTGGCACGGAAAACCCCACCGTTAACCCCCACGTCTTCTCCCATCACCACTACGTTCTTATCCCGCTCCATCTCTACTCGCATCGCATGGTTAATCGCATTGATTAGGGTCATGGTAGCCATGGTTATTTGCCCTCCTTCCAGGAGAGGTATTCGTCTTTTTGTTTTTTCAGGATAGCCGGGGTTTCAGTGTAGAGATCATCGATCAGATCAGCAACCGTTCCCTTCGGCATCTTTTCAACCTTCTTGATCGTTTCGTTCATTTCGTTCATCCACTCTTCTACAGTCTTCTCTTCTTCTTCGTCGGACCACAGCCCCTTGGCCTCCAGATACTTCCGCATACGATTGAGGGGGTCCCGTTTGGACGTCCAGGACTCTTCCTCTTCCTTGGTCCGGTAACGTCCCGGATCATCTCCGGCCATGGTATGGGGTCCCACCCGGTAGGTGACCGCTTCGATCAGCGTCGGCCCTTCAGCCTTGCGAGCGCGATCCGCTGCTTCTTTGGTCACTTGGTAGACAGCTAGGGCATCGTTTCCATCCACCCGGACACCGGTGATCCCATAGGCCACTGCCTTCTGGGCAATCGTCTCCGCACGAGTCTGCTTGTCAAAAGGCACACTGATTGCGTATTGGTTGTTCTGGCAGAAGAAAATGGAGTTGGAATGGTAGACGCCGGCGAAGTTGAGACCTTCGTGGAAGTCCCCTTCGGAAGTAGCCCCATCACCGAAGAAGGCGATCGCCACCCGATCTTCATCCCGCAGACGGTAGGCCCAGCCAGCACCAGCAGCATGTAGCACCTGGGCTGCAATAATGATCTGGGGCGGGAACATCTGCACATCCTCCGGAATTTTCATCCCGTCGATCTGACCCCGGGAATAGAGGAATGCCATTTCCATCGACAATCCATGGTGCATGGAAGCACCCACGTCCCGATAACTGGGAAACAACCAGTCCGATTTATTCAGAGCGGCCATGGATGCGATCTGACAAGCTTCCTGACCGGCCATCGGTGCATAAAAACCCAGGCGGCCCTGACGGTTCAGTTTAATGGCACGACCGTCGTAGGCTCGGACCCTGAGCATCCAGCGGTAAATATGTTTCAGTTCATCGTCGGACAAGTTCGGAGCCTTTTGGCCTTTAATGATTTCGCCGTTTTCATCCAGTATTTGGAAAATTTCTGGATCTTGCTTTAACTCCATCACTTTCGGCACGATGGATCCACCTCACTTTTTAAAGGTTCGGCCCTGATTGGGCATCTCGGCAAAGAGTTGATGTTTTACATCAGGGCTGTTGATTAACCACAATGTGGATGATAAGAACCAAACAATCCTTTCGCTCTTCCCATTGCTCCCCCATCGTAAAATATGGCTTGGAACGCATAGCGAGACCCGGGAGCGGAAAGCGACCCTGGCGAGACTTGTGCCCTATGGGTGCAAAGGCTCTTCACCCTCCCGCCATCCCGACCTGATCTCCTACCTAAAATAGGGGGAATCAACACGCCTGGTTTTACATACTCCTCCAACCTACGCTAACAGAGGCTTCTTGGGGTAGTCTCCCAGAAATCCGGAGAAATTAACCAAGTTTTGTACGTCACTCCAAGAGACTCATCCTAACCTTCCCACAAGCTATTCTTGGCAGCATAGAAAACTTCTCATGCATGCAGAAAACTTCCGGGAATGAAGAAACGAACAAGTGCCCCCACAGGCAAAATCCCTTTCAGATTCACAGCCAGCGAACCGGAACGGGTAGGAGTTGCATCTCAGGGTTCTGAAAGCCATTTCAATTGCATGATACACTTC
>CAUGKZ010000247.1 GCA_959600065.1 uncultured Kroppenstedtia sp.
GCGTGGGTGAACACGATCTCCCCACCCAAAATATGGCTAATCAACACGCCTGACCCAAAACATCATTTTGTAAAATCTACGAATATCATGTGATCTCTTTATAAGATTTGTGCTTCCTAAATATGTTTCTATATACTTTCTCAAGATACCTTCCGCGACAAAAGTATCTCAGCTAGCCTAGTAAAAAAACCACCTTTTATGTGACTAGTCCAGTTCCTCCTTTCAACAGCAGAGATCCAACTTATATACTCTAGATGAGCAAAACAGCTAACAGAAATAACCAGAAGCAGGATATGCCACGGTTAAGCGATGTTGAGCTGCTCTTTCACTTGTTTCAGTGGCACCGCCTGTTGGAACTGACGGTAGATCCAATCAACCCATCTGTGTTCCCGTCTGGAACGGATTCTCTGAAGACCAAGTGACTCGTCACCACTTCCCGTCTCGGCGCAATAGAAGTACGTCAAAAATACCAGAGTCCAGAAGCGTTCGATGGCACGAACGGAGCGGACACGGTAACGATCCCATGCATACTTCCCCTTCATCTGTTGAAAAAACGTTTCAATGGCCCAGCGGTTCGCATAGCGCTCCAGAATCTCTTCATCCTGAAGGGAGGCGTCTGTGCACAAGGTACACCGAAGGGCTTGATGCTTTCCAAACATTTCTTCCGGTCATGCTAAAAGCACCACCGCGTTTGCCATTCCATGGAGGGCCCCTTCATAGCGGTACACCCGGTAGGAAGCGTGTCCCACCGTCACGAGGCGGGTATCCGCTTTTCGGATGTAACCAGCGAAAGTAGAGGCCAGGATCCGAACGCCCAGAGGAAACAAGACACGGTGGGTCTTAAGTCCACCGATGACCTGCAACCTTTTGGTGGAGGCGCAATCGACGATTTTTACCGAGGTGTACTAGGAGTCCATCAACAAATACGCCGGATGTTCAAAGGCCGGAAGCAATTCGAGAAGTTCGCATGTCAAGGCGATTTTGCTGACTCCGTCCTTGTCATAACGCTGAAAGGCGAAGGGAAGACAGCGATCCCCGCACCGAAGCAACAGGACCACGACCTGGTGCCCCCAAACCGGCCCCCCTTTGCCGTGCGAAAAATGAAAGTCGGCTGGTTGAATCGCCGACACCGCCTGTGACGAAGGCTTGGTTTTCTCACAAACGGAATCATCTAGAATGACGTAAATGGGAAGGCCGGTTCGTTGGGCGTGTTTTTGAATCTTACGCAGAGATCGTTGACTCAGGTGATGTTGCATCCACTGTTCGTCCCAGACTCCCCGGGTGAGGAAATGGCTCCACGTTGTACGGTGTCGACGTTCACAAATTAACGTGTTCACATCTGTCGGTGTCCCAGAGAAGCCTTTTTGTGTGGCCCCATCGATGAAATGGACGAGATGTTCAATCACAGGCTTGGTAAGGTACAGGTTGTACCTTTGTTTCTTCAGATAGTGGCGGATTGGATCCTGATGTGGTAAGTTGGGAGTATGAGACATGATCTTGGCTCCTTTGGTGGATGTGTTATGGTGACTCTATCCATACCATAAAGAGCCGTTCATGTCTCTGTTTTTTTGTCAATGGAAATTTCTTGGTGCGCTTTTGCTCATCTAGAGTTATATAATTGAATCAAAGGCAAGAACTGAACGGGGACCTGCTAAATCCTGGAGTATACATCAAATGAATGTTGCCAACTCCGCCCCCTTTTCATATAATCGGGAACACCGATCCTCACCCAACGATGGGGATTAAAAGAGGCGGTCAATTGAAGCCGGAGGGATACATGCAAGAGACGATCCGTCTGCGGGAGGCAGGACGGCATAAGGAGGCGAAGGAACGGCTGTTAATGTTGACGGAAAGGGACCCGGACAACGCCTCATTCCAGTTCCAATGTACCTCGGTTCATGATTTTCTCGGTTTAGAGCGGGAAGCTGTCCTTTTTTACGAGCAAGCTCTGCGTCTGGATCTCTGTGACCCACGGCGGGTAGCTCTGTTGGGACTGGGCTCCACCTACCGCTGTCTTGGCGAATATGAACGAGCAGCGATAATCCTGGAACAGGGGGTTCGTCAATTTCCAGAAGACCGGGCTTTGCAAGTGTTTTGAGCTATGGCTCTGTATAATCGGAACCGCCACCAGGAAGCGATGGAGATCTTACTCCGTCTGTTGGTGGACACCGCCGGGGATGAATCGATCCGTTTCTATCTGGACCAACTGGACACCACCTGGGAGTCGAAAGGAGCATGCAACTTGGATGTGGCATTGGTTACCGGAGCCTCCTCTGGGATTGGGGAAGCTTTCGCCCGACTCCTCGCGCAAAAGGATTACCATGTGATTCTGGTCGCCCGACGGAAAGAACGGCTTCAGCAGTTAGCAGCAGCCATCCAGTCCGAAGGCGGATCCGCAGAGGTGTTGGTGGCGGACTTATTGACACAGGAGGGGCTACACCGGGTTTGTACCCGAATCCATCATGACCGGGTGGATCTCTTAATCAACAACGCTGGCGTCGGCCTCTACGGGCCCGTCACCGAAACTGATGTAACCCAAGAGCGGGAGATGATCCGACTCCATGTGGAGGTACCCGTCACCCTTCTGCGTGCAATCCTGCCCCAGTTGAAAAGCCGAAGAAGCGGTGGGATCATCCAGGTGGGATCCACCTCTTCCTTTCTCCCCACTCCTTATATGACCGCTTACGGAGCGGCCAAAGCTTTTCTGCTCCATTACGGTGAGGCCCTGGCGGCAGAATTGAGAGGGTCCGGTGTCACTGTGACCACCCTTTGTCCCGGTAGTACCTATAGCGAATTTGCCCAGCGAACCGGGATCCGTCAATCCAATCAACTACCTGCGGAGCGGGTGGCTCGTCTTGGTTTTTCCGCCTGGCAAAAAGGGAAGCCCATGGTGGTCACCGGCACCCTCAGCCGTTTCTTCACCTTCCTGCCCCGCTTCTTCCCTCGCACCTGGATCACCGCCTCGGTAGCACGGGCCTTTCGCAATCGGTCGTAAGCCAGGCCATCCCCGAGCATGCTTGGAGTCCATCGAAAGATCACTCCACCCACTCACTCATCGTCCAGGCCACCCTTTGATTCTGTAGATCCACATCGATGGTGTAACTTTGTCCCTCCCGGGTCCAAGCCTCCTCCACCCGGCGGGAGAGTTCATCGAACCAAGCTCGGTCTGTATACCGATCATCAGTAATCACAAACTCGGTCTCGTCCAACATCGTGATCTGGATTACTGGGTCCCACACCAGCACTGCAATACAATCATAGGGAACCCGCACCTCTTCCCCCTCATCCAGCACCAGCCGGTTTTCCTCGATCCGGATCTCCTTAAACTGAGTCCTTCGCAACCAACGACGCCCGTTCTGGATCGGGGTGAGTCCGGATGCTTGCATCGCTGCCACCAGATCTGCTGCAGTTTTGGAATCGTAGGGAAACGTGTGAATCACCTCCTCCGTCTCCACCTGAATTTCCTCCCCCCAAGAGTCCAGCCGAAGTTGAATAACTCGAGACAGGGGGATGGTTTGGAGTCTCCGCCAGTGATAAACGCGGATCTGTCCCTCCTCCACTTTCAGATCCCGCCACCAGACGTTCATCACCACATAGAAAAAAACAGCGAATATAGCGACGGAGAGCACTCTGAGGGTGAGATCCAATATGCGATCCCGCCACGGATAGGAGTGATAGACCCCATCAGAAAAAGAGAGGATCAGCCCTTTTCCCTCCACTCGGGTCACATCCACTGTCCCTCCAGTTTCAATCTCCTTAATCAGTTGGGAGCGATCCAAAGGGAAGTATGGAACCTTAAATCTTCCTTCCCGAGCGATCACTTCCTCATCCATCACCCCGAGGGGATGGATCTCCTCCTGCACCGGAGGGCCCAGATTCTTCTGGATATCTACCGTTCCCAGATACAACACACATGCGATAAGGCTCCATGTAAACAGGAAGTAGGCGAAGGGATTTCTTTTCCCCCAATGCACCCTCCAGATCAATAGTGCGACCGCAGGCAGGCCAGGATAAAAATAAGACTCGGCAAGCCAGAAGGGGTAATAGTCTGGAGTATCCAATAGGAGCTG
>CAUGKZ010000248.1 GCA_959600065.1 uncultured Kroppenstedtia sp.
AACATACCCCACTTCTTTTCTTCGGACAATGGCAACTCCATTCATTTTTGAGACGTGCCTCCCTAGCGAAGATGCTCACCACCGAATGAATCAGACAGGCTCTGGCTCGTGTCTGGAAATAAAGGTTAAGATTTCTGATAAGTCATAGGCTCCAACAGGGCGGGCGATCGGTGCAAACAGATCTCCCTCCTCCTTCAGGCGACGGTGAACTGTATTCAATGTAAATTGTGTCGGCGTCAATCCCGGTTTTAACTCTTCCCACCGTAGAGGAACCGATAGGGTGGCCTCCCGCCGAGCTCGGGGGGAATAGACAGTGATCAAAGACTTCCCCTGCCAATGTTGCAGATAATCAAAGTAGACCCGACTGCCTCGCCTTTTCACCTGGCGCTCCAAGGTGATCAAGCGCGGATTTTTTTCCTGCAGATAACGAGCGACAAAATGACTGATCCTACGGGTCTCTGCAAAAGGATACTTGGGCTGGATCGGAACATACAGCTGTAGTCCCGTCGCCCCCGAGGTTTTGACAACACCATCCAGACCCAGAGAGTTCAGCACCTCCCGGGTGAGATGTGCTGTCTCCATCACGGCCTCAAACCCCTCCACCGAGGGGTCCAGGTCAAAGACGAGTTCGGTGGGATATCCAGGGCGCTCCACCCGATCGAAGGAGACATGAAACTCCAGACAGGCCAGATTGCCCAGCCAGATCAGAGTCGGGGCATCCTGGAGCAGAATGTGATCCACTTCCCTCCAGCGAGCAGTCTGAATCCAGTCAGGGGTATGCGCCGGCGCGTTTTTTTGGTAAAAGTAATCCCCTTCTACGCCGTTCGGATAGCGAATCGTCGTCAGATACCTTCCTCGGGCATAGGAGAGGATCCAAGGTGCCAAACGACTCAAATGCAAAATCCAATCCCATTTAGTGACTCCGGGAAATAACTTTTTATCTGGGTTAGAGATCGAAATCTCCTTTCCTTCGACTTGCACAATCCGGTTCATGGTACCACTCCTCATCGCGATCCGCCCAAATCCACCGGGACAAATGACCCAAAATCGACTTCGGACATATAGTGTTTGCAGAGAAGAAAAATCAATCAAGGAGGAAACATCATGATGTCCGAAGAACAACAGCCTCAATTTGAAGGTCCTTCACCCTTAATGCCTTATGTTCCTAACGGGGATCCCAGCGACTTTTATGGCCCCTACGGCATTCCCGCAGATGCCTATAGTTATTCCCCCACAGTCTCGGCATACAATGGAGGGGATTCGCAGACCAGTCAGTTTCCCTTTTTCGGATTCCCCTTTGGTGGATTCGGCCCTTTCCCTTTCTACCGCCCGTTCTTTCCCTTCTATCGTCCCTTTCCCCCTTTCTTTTGGTGAATCCTTGAAAAAACCCGGTTGTCACCGGGTTTTTTCATGATGCGGGCAGGCGGAAACCGATCACCGTGGGGGAACGCAAGGTCCCGTGGGGAGTCCATTCCAAGTATCGGACTTCCACCCGTAGCACCGGCTCCACCCAAAGGGTGTGGAGCCGAGCAGATGGCGGATTGACCACCACCGGAGATTCTCGCTTTAAGCTGGGGAGAACTTCCGTCAACAAATTCCGTTCCCGCTCACTCAACCCAGAGCCCGCACGGCCGATATAGGTCCACCCCTCCTCCTCTTTCCTTCCCAACAGAATCGACTGTACCTGATGGTCACGAGTAAATACCCCCACCGCTGTGGCGGTCAGAGTTTGAAAGTGCTTGACTTTTTGCCAAGAAGGGTGTTTCCGCCCTGGATGGTAGGGGCTTTTTCGTTCTTTCATCACGATCCCTTCCAACTGTTGCTGGCGGGTGGCTTCCCATAAACCCGGACCGTCATCAAAACTGTCACAAAGATGCAAGGTGGATGAACTCGGGGGTATCAACTGAGCTAAGATCTCTAATCGACTGGTTAACGGCTCTTCCATCAGGTTGCGTCCCTCCAGAGATAACAGATCAAAAACCATGTATTGTACAGGAATCCTGCCTAGAATGGCTGGAAGTCTGTGGGGGTCCGACAAGAGTTCTCGCTTTAACACCCGGAAAAAATCCGGTCGTCCCTCACGAAGGACGATCACCTCCCCGTCCAAGACCGTAGAGGTGCAATCCAGTTCGGTCACGGCCTCGGTCAGTTCGGGATACCAGGGCGCCGTTGCTTGCGGTTGAAAAGTTCAACCTGACCCGGTTGCAAAAAAGCGAGCATGCGGATCCCATCCCATTTCACCTGATACAGCCAGTCTTCAGATGCGAAAATTTCTGTTCGAGGAACCGGTTCCATGGGAGGGATAAACTTCATCTGGGGTTCACCCGCCTTTGGGATCTTCAATATGTCTCATGGTATGGAAAAACCCCCTCACCGAATAACATGGAGTGGGAGGGATAAGGATGCCAACACTTCTGGTTCAGATTGCCCTGATTCTCATTTTGGTCCGGTCAGTATACCGGGTGATCCGTTACTTTCAAGCTTCCAAGCCCGATTGGTTTGAAGTGGCATTTTTATTGTCAGTGGCTGTGGTCTCTTTGTGGTGGTTGATCGATTTCTTTTAGGATGTGCCTCCCCGATCTTCCTCCTGTACTCCGCATGAAGCGGCGAGAAGGACCATAGACATGTATTATTCGGGAGGCGGGCAAATATGGAACCATCATGGAAACAAACCTGGATCCAGTCGCTATTGGTGACGGTGATTGCAGTCAACCTGATGTGGATCGGCTTGTTGATGGCCCGTAGCCAAATGCAACCGACGGGGTCGGCACCTGCCATGGGCCAACCTGCTACTCCGGCATCATCCCAAGAGGTGCGTCAGAAGTATGAAGGAGTTACCCGGGAGGGAAAGTGGGAAGTGGAGCACTATCGGACGATTGAGATTCTCCGGGATGCAAAGGGACAGGAGATCCGGTCTCGTCCCACCGGGGAAGAAACCCACCTTCGCTATTGGAAAGGAGATCGCTCCTGACAGTCGCAGTCATCTTGCGGCTGTTTTCTTTTTTCGCGGTTTCTTCTTCTGTCCCCCGGATTCTGCCAGACTCGCCTTTAGGGCCTCCATCAGATCCACTACTCGCTCCGGTTGACGCTCGGGAGCTTCCACAACTTCCTCGCCTTTAACCTTTTTCCCTATGGCCTCTTCCAGCGCCTGCCGATACTCATTCTGGTACTTCTCAGGTTGAAAGGCGGTGGTTAACTGATTAATCAGTTGTTTGGCCATCTCCATCTCTTTTTCCGGCAACTCCACCTCGGCGGGAACCTCCGGGACCTGGCCTGCATCCCGGACCTCATCAGGATAGAAGATCGTCTCCATTACCAAACAACTCTGATGTACACGTACCACCGCCAGGGACTGTTTGGATCGGATCGTGATTTTGGCCACTCCGATCTTGCCTGTTTCGGCCATCGCATCCCGTAGCAGGGAATACGCGTGATCCCCGTGTTCTCCAGGGCCGAGATAATAAGATTTGTCATAATAGATGGGATCGATCTCCTCCAGCTTGACAAAATCCAAGATCTCAATCGCCTTCCGGTTTTCAGGAAGGATCGCATCCAATTCCTCTTTTTTCATCAATACAAACTGGTGATCTGCATATTCATATCCCTTGACCACCTCTTCCCAGGGAACCTCCGTGTCACAAGTGGGACAATACCGGGAATACTTGATCGGGGTTTTGCATTTCTCATGAAGATTGCGGAAGGAAATGCTGTGATCCTGGGTAGCCGAAAACATGCGGATTGGAATATGAACCAGACCAAAACTGATCGATCCTTTCCAGATGGTATGCATGAATGAATCCCTCCTTACGGGCCAATAGCATCCGCCTTCGGTAAAATTCCTTCCCAACATTGACGGGATTGCTCTCTCCGCCCAGTCAACAGATGACAAAGACCCTCATAAAAAACAGGTTCTTCCCACTGGGGAGAAAGCTCCTGTGCATTTTGAAAGGAGATCGCGGCTTGCTCGGGATCCTGTTTTTCCAGGAGAACCCGTCCCAATTGGTAATATCCCAGGGAACGAGCTAGGGT
>CAUGKZ010000249.1 GCA_959600065.1 uncultured Kroppenstedtia sp.
GATCAACATTTCAACCAGCACAAAAAGGCCGACATCTGCCCGCAGGACATCATAGGCCACCGCCCAAGGGTAGAGAAAGACGGTCTCCACATCAAATATCACAAACAGAAGGGCGAAGAGGTAATACCGAACGTTGAACCGCACCCAGCCGTCACCTGTTGGATCGACACCACTTTCATAGGTGATCGCTTTGGCCGACGTCGGCTTGTGCGGTCTAAGCCAGGACCCTAGGGTCAGGGCCCCTGCCGGCAACGCTAACCCCAACAGGATGAACACGACGATCGTCATGTAGCTCTGTGCATACTCCATGAAGCTCTCCCCCACCTTCCTGTCGCAGACCCGTTTCAGATCAGCCTGCTGGATCCTTTGCCAGATTTGATCAACTTATGAAATTATCATGTGGGTTTCATCGATTGGAAAGATTCTAAAAAGGGATTTCAGTTACAGATTATATCAGAAATCCCTCATTTCCTCCAACTAAAAACCGAGGGTTATTCCCCTAAAGACCGTGATTCATAAGATCCGACCGTTGATCGATCCGCACTACCAAATATTTTATCATATTTTTTAAACAGATCCCAACCTTCTGTCACAAGCATCAAAAAGGCAACCCACAGTTGTGGGTTGCCTATAGCCGATTCACGCACTCCCTCGATCAGCTCTTTCCGACTCGAAGCCGAGTGATCGCTTTTTGCAATGCGATTTCGGCTCGCTTGAAATCGACGTGTTCCTGTTTATGATCAGCTAAGCGCTCTTCCGCTCTTCGCTTAGCTGACTCCGCACGTTCTATGTCGATCTCGCCCGGCATCTCGGCGGTTTCTGCCAAAATGGTGACGGTGTTTTCCCGCACTTCGATAAAACCACCGCTGATAGCGACGAAAAACTCTTCCCCATCCTTTTTCACTTTCGCGGCGGTGACTTTCAGCGGACTGACATAAGGCGCATGATGGGGTAGAATCCCGATGTCACCTTCCTCCGCACGGGCAATCACCATCTCCACTTGTTCCGAGTAAACTTTACGCTCGGGCGTTACGATGTCCAACTGCATGGTGCTCATGGACACACTCTCCTTTTCAGCCCGTCAGACGAGAGTTTTTGCCTTTTCAACCGCTTCTTCGATGGCGCCCACCATGTAGAAGGCGTCTTCCGGCAGATCGTCGTGCTTGCCTTCCAAGATCTCCTTGAAGCTGCGCACGGTTTCCTTGATCGGAACATATTTCCCAGGCACGTTGGTGAACTGTTCCGCCACGTTCATCGGTTGGGAGAGGAACTTCTCGATCCGGCGGGCACGACCCACGATCTGTTTATCCTCTTCACTCAGTTCATCCATCCCCAGGATGGCGATGATATCCTGCAACTCTTTGTAGCGTTGCAGTACTTCTTGAACTCCACGGGCCACATTGTAGTGTTCTTCACCCACGACAGCCGGAGACAGGATCCGGGAAGTGGATGCCAGCGGGTCCACCGCCGGGAAAATGGCCTTGGACGCCAGCGAACGCTCCAAATTGGTAGTGGCGTCCAGGTGGGCGAAGGTGGTAGCCGGTGCCGGGTCAGTGTAGTCGTCAGCAGGCACGTAGATCGCTTGAATCGAGGTGACGGATCCTTTCTTGGTCGAAGTGATCCGCTCCTGAAGTTGACCCATCTCTGTAGCCAGTGTCGGCTGATAACCCACAGCGGAGGGCATCCGGCCCAAGAGAGCCGATACCTCGGAACCCGCTTGAGTAAAACGGAAGATGTTGTCGACGAAGAACAGCACATCCTGTCCTTCTTCATCTCGGAAGTACTCTGCCATGGTCAATCCCGTCAGAGCCACCCGCATCCGAGCCCCCGGCGGTTCGTTCATTTGGCCGAAGACCATGGTGGTCTTCTCGATCACGCCGGAATCGCTCATTTCATGATAAAGGTCGTTCCCTTCCCGGGTCCGTTCCCCCACTCCGGCAAACACGGACAGACCGCCGTGTTCGTGAGCAATGTTGTGAATCAACTCTTGGATCAACACGGTTTTCCCCACACCGGCCCCACCGAAGAGACCGATTTTTCCACCCTTTGCATAGGGTGCCAACAGATCCACTACTTTAATTCCGGTTTCCAGCACCTCTTCCTGGGTGGAGAGGTTTTCGTAGCTGGGTGCGGGACGGTGAATTGAGTATTCGGTTTCCGATTTCACTTGCTCTTTTTCGTCGATGGCATCTCCCAACACGTTGAACACCCGTCCCAAGGTGGGACGACCCACTGGGATCGTGATCGGCTTACCTGTGTCCACCGCTTCCATGCCGCGAACCACACCGTCCGTGGAACCCATCGCAATGCAACGGACGATGTTATCCCCTTGTTGCAGTGCCACCTCAACGGTCAGGTCGAGATCCCGCTCACTTGAAGATTTCGCTTGATATTGAATCTTGATCGCGTTGTTGATTTCAGGCAGGTGACCCTGGTCGAATTGAACGTCGACGATGGGACCCAATACCTGTGTGACGCGTCCGGTGCTCATCCGTTTCCCTCCTTAAACTGCAAATGCCATCCCGTGGCACCCCCACGAGATCGATGATGAAACTTAAAATCAGCTTTATTCCAGAGCACTGGCCCCACCCACAATTTCGGCCAACTCCTGGGTGATGGCGGCTTGACGGGCCCGGTTGTACTTCAATGTATAGGCTCCGATCATCTCTGTCGCATTGTCGGTAGCGTTGCCCATCGCTGCCATCCGGGCTCCAAATTCACTCGCCTTGGATTCCAACAGGGCGCTGTAGATCAAGGTTTCCGCATAGCGGGGAAGGAGTGTGGACAAAACCTCTTCAGGAGAAGGCTCGTATTCGTACAATGCCTTCAAACCGCCCTCTTTCTCCTCTTCTTCCAGATCCGCCAAGGGAAGGAGCCGCTTCTCCACAGGACGTTGCGTGACCGGGTTGATAAATTCGTTATATACGAGAAACAATTCATCATACTCTTCTTCCGCATACATTCCGACAGATTGGGATACGACCGCTTTGATGTCGCTGAATTCCGGACTGTCAGGCAGACCCGTCACTTCTCCGACCACTGGGATGTCCCGACGCTTCAGGAAGTCCGCTCCCTTACGTCCCAACACGAAAACCACATATTCATCCTTGCTGGCGTGGCGCTCGTTCACAATTTGGATCAAAGTGCGTAGCACGTTTCCGTCAAATCCGCCTGCTAATCCCCGATCAGATGTGATCACCAGATATCCCGTTTTCTTCACGGGACGGGAAATCAGCATCGGGTGTTGAACTCCATCTGTCGCGCTGGCGACTGATGCGATCACTTCTCGCAACTTATCCGTGTATGGGCGAGAGGATTCAGCCTTTTCCTGAGCTCGGCGCAATTTGGCGGCAGCCACCATCTCCATCGCTTTGGTAATCTGTTTGATACTCTGAACGGAGCTGATACTCCGCTTGATATCCCGCATATTTTCAGCCATCCATCTTCACCGCCTTTCCACGTCGGGCGGCGTCGGGCGGCTTCCATCACAGGAAGCCGGTGCCGATCCAGCCACGACTTCAATTTCCGTCACTGATTTGAGGGAGAGAAACCCTTCTTAAATTCTTGGATTGCGTCCTTGATGCCTTCTTCAATCTCATCATTGAGCGTCTTTTGCTCACGGATGTTACGAAGCAGATCGGCTCGTTCGGCATCTACAAAGGAGAAGAGTTCACTTTCAAACCGGAGCACATCTTCCACCGGAATATCATCCAGATAACCTCGGGTGGCGGTGTAGATGGAGATGATCTGCTTTTCGACGGACATCGGGGCATTTTCATCCTGCTTCAGGATTTCCACGAGGCGTTCCCCACGGGAGAGCTTGGCCTGTGTCGCTTTATCCAGGTCGGAACCGAACTGGGCAAAAGCCTGCAAATCCCGATATTGAGCCAGATCCAGCTTCAAGGTTCCAGACACTATTTTCATCGCCTTGATCTGGGCATCCCCACCAACCCGGGAGACGGAGGTCCCCACGTTGACTGCCGGCCGCACCCCGGAATAAAAGAGGTCTGTCTCCAGGAAGATC
>CAUGKZ010000250.1 GCA_959600065.1 uncultured Kroppenstedtia sp.
GTATATTCCCACAAGGTACTAAATTTTTATCATCATTAATGATTAGGGAAAGTGAGGCTCTCAACTGGCTCTGCCAGTTTAGATGAGAGTTTACAACCGGTTTCCACTCCACAATTCATCTTCCGAGAGACGGTCAGTGACGTAATTTTTGAAAGGGTTTTTGATGCAATCCATCCAAACCGCATCGTCTGTTTCTTAGTCCTTCCACTGGGCGATGTTTCTCTTGTCGGCGGGGGGATCGAAGTACTTGGATTCAGAGGAGATCTCGGCATGAACCTGTTGGAGCTTTGATATAATCGGATCGACTTACGGGAAAGGGGGATTTCATGAAGCAGTTTGATTCGGTCCTCATCTATTTGTTGGCGGCCAGTGCAGTGGTCTTGGGTGTTTTGGACGCGGCTGGGGCCATCGTCTTGAAACCGGTCTATCTGTTCTGTTATGCCGTGGCGGTTGCAGTGAGTTTCATTCCCGGCAAGGGAAAGGGAGGGCGGGTGATCCGACTGGCTCTCCTCTTTCTAATCTTCGCTGGGGTCCCCTACGGGTGGGAACAATGGGTTCCTTTTAGACAGGGGGTGGACCGGTTCACACCTGCTGTGATTGGATTCGTCCTGGGCTGTTCTCTCTGGATTCATCAGATGGGGAGAAAGAAATCATAAAAAGAAAGCCCTGATCTCAATTACGTAAGGGCTTCCCCAACCGGTTGTCCCCATCCGGTAGCCACGATATGATAGACAACGAACGTCAGGCGTGTTGATTAGCCATATTTTGGGTGGGGAGATCGTGTTCACCCACGCGACCGTTGCCATCCGGCAAGGAAGTGAAAACTGGCCGCTCCAAATCTTCCGATCGGGCAGGGGCAAAGCCTTACGGAAGCAACACAGGGAAGAGGTTGCCCCTAAACGCCCTCCCTCCAGATTCTCCGCTGGGTAGGATGGCAAAGGTCGCTTTGGCAGCACACGACTCCCTTCCGCCGCCCATTTTCTGGTTAATCAACAGCCCTGAACGAACGTATATTCTGGTTGGGAGGGAAAAGTATGTCCTCAGCCTCGTATGAGATCCGCCAAACCGTCGGTACCCTCTCGGAAAATACCAAGGGATGGAAGAAAGAGCTGAATTGGATCAGTTGGAATGGGCGTGAACCCAAGTATGACCTGCGTAGCTGGTCTTCCGATCATGAACGGATGGGCAAAGGGGTGACTCTGACGACAGAGGAGTTGAGACAGCTGCGGGATCTGTTGAACGGGATGGAGTTGTGAGATATTCTGGCTAAGAACCCGACAGGCCCGATCCGTCTTTAAAGGATCCAGAGGAATAGAGTTGCGGTGAATCTGAGGTTTTCTGGAATGTGAAGGGGTGTCGTAAGTAGTCTGTCGCTGGGCCAGTCGGTCTGCGGCCTCTTCTCATTTGGAGGTCAGGGAGGTGAATCGAATCGACGGAAGAAAACGGAGTGAGATCCGGCCAGGTCAGCGAGTGGATATTGTGTTGAAGGCGGATCAGCGGACGGGGCGGCGGACTCGTGGCGTGGTGAGAGAGATCTTGACCAAATCCCCCACCCATCCCCACGGGATCAAGGTACGATTGGAAGACGGACAGGTGGGGCGGGTTCAGGAGATCCTGGATTAGAAATCTTGATATTGAAATAAAACGAAGGGGCTCACAGACACCCCTTCGTTTTGCTTTCTTCCTTTTCATTGTGGCAGAGCGATGGACTGGAGAGATCTTTTCATCTCCGGTGTCAAGGGCAGACTCTTCTGTTCGTGGTAACTATAATGGACTAAAACCGCTCGCCCGACGGCGATATCCTCATCGGTTTTTAGATCCGAAATCCGGTGCAGAACGGTAAAGCTGCTCTTACCGATTCGTTCCACTTCTGTGGTCACTTTCAGCCACTGAGCAAAGGAGGCTTGCGCCTTGTATTCGCAACTGGTGGAAGCCACGATCAGTTTCCAATCCTTCAGGTCCATTTCGGGATCCAGCATCTGAAACAGCTCGATCCGTGCGGTTTCCATGTAGTTATAATAAACGGCATTGTTCACATGACCTAGGCCATCGCATTCATTGAAGCGAACTTGAAGTGTGGTGGATAACGGCATTGGTTGCTCCTCCTTCAAATGATGATGGGACGGGAGTAACCTCCCCCGATGATCTCTTCTCGATAAGTGAGTCATTCTCCTGGAGCCGGTTTGAAATGGATCTCCTCTCCCTTGTCTATTTCTTCAGACCCATTCCCCTGCATAAGGTCAGAACGAGGGAGGAAATACACTTCGGCTCCACAGACCTTGGGCGGGGAGGGAAAGATTTCATTGGGAGAATTAGAGAATGGGGAGATGGTCCAGATCATTCGGTTGGGTTTGACCCGAACCGATCCTCCTCAAAAGGTAGTCATCGTGGGAGCGGGAATCGCAGGCCTAGTGGCGGCCTCTCTTCTGAAGGATGCGGGACATCATGTAAAGGTTTTGGAAGCTTCCGAGCGGATCGGCGGCCGGATTCGAACCATCCACTCCCCTTTCACGGAGGGTCAGTATATGGAGGCGGGAGCGATGCGCATTCCGGAGAGCCATGATTTGGTGTTTGAGTATTTACGGAAATGGGGCTTGTCGGTCACTCCCTTCCGCAATGAGACACCTATGGATCTGATCTTTGTCAACGGGGTCCGCATCCGGCAATGGGAATATGAGCGGCACCCGGATGTTCTCCGTTATCCGCTGTTGCCTCAGGAGAGAGGGAAAGATTCCGGCACATTGTTGCAAAGAGCTCTTTGGCCGTTCCTTTCTCTTTACCACCGTTTGCCCCTGGAGGGAAAGAGACAGTTGATCCGGGAAATGGATAGCTACTCTATGGATACCTACCTTCGAAACAATCCGTGGGGAGCTATATTGTCTCCAGGGGCGGTGGAAATGATCAAGGTGTTTTGGGACTTGGAGGGGTTGGCGGAAAATTCCTTTTTAGGAATCCTGGAAATCCTGGCTCTCTTTTTGGATCCCCAGTTACGGTTCTACGAGATCTCCGGTGGTTTTGAGCGACTGCCGGAAGCGTTTTGGCCCCAATTGAAAAATGAGATCCGGTTGCGACGACAGATGGTGAAGATTCGTCAGGAGACGAAGCGTGTGATGATTTTTACCCGAAATCAAAAGACCGGTAAATTGGAGCAGTATGAGGGGGACACCGCCATCGTAACCATTCCTTTCTCTGTCCTACGCTGGGTGGAAGTGGAGCCCCGAACTTCCTTCTCCCATAACAAATGGAAGGCCATCCGAGAGCTCCACTATGTTCCCTCTGTCAAAACCGGACTTCAATTCAAGAGCCGGTTCTGGGAGCAAGAAGGCCACCGAGGGGGAAAAGCAGTGACGGATCTTCCGATCCGTTTCGCCTTCTATCCCAATCACGGCATCGGAAGCAAGGGTCCCGGAGTGGTTTTGGCCAGCTACACCTGGGAGGATGATGCGGCCCCCTGGGACGGCTTGTCAGCGGATGAACGGATCTTGCGTGCCTTGGAAAATTTCGCTCAGCTATATGGTTCCCAGGTTTATCGAGAGTTTGTCACCGGGTCTTCCTTCAGCTGGACTCGCCATCCTTGGAGTGCGGGAGCTTTCTCCCTGTATAAACCGCTTCAGTACACCCAACTCTATCCCTTTATCTCCACTCCCGAGGGGAGAGTTCATTTCGCCGGGGAGCACACATCTTCCACCCCGAGCTGGATCGAGGGTGCCATTGAATCTGGGATCCGGGTGGCGATGGAGGTGAATGGGGAAAACTCTCAATACTAGGGTGTACCTGGTAAATCTATATTTAGGACGAAGCCGGTCGGGACGGGGTTTCACACATGGAGTGATTTTGGCTAGCAAGAACAACGAAAACGACATGTGAAACCCCACCCACCTTCGATGTTTTCGCTCCACTGGCAGGACAGATCTGGAGGGTCAGGCGTGTTGATTAGCCATATGTTAGGTAGGAAATCAGGTCGGGATGGTGGGACGGTGAAGAGCCTTTGCACCCATA
>CAUGKZ010000251.1 GCA_959600065.1 uncultured Kroppenstedtia sp.
CAGTATTATGGATACACGGGGATTTTCCTGTCTCTTTTCTTCCTCTCAATTACGTTACTTATTCTGTTGGGTTATTTCCTTTCAGAGGAGCAAACAAAAATCAGCTCAGCGAAGTCTTATCATATTATGGAAAAATATGTTTCCGTTTTTTCGAACCCTATAGGTACGGGAACCATGATATTAGGTTTTTTCATATTCCTGATCTATTTTGCGATTCTCGTGTATTTGCCCGTACTTTTAAGTGATCATTATCGGGTCTCTTTGCAGGTTATCGGCATGTTGTACTTACCATTAACTCTTAGCATGATTTTGGGGAGCTTGTTGTTTAAAAGAATGCAGAAAAAGATGTCACTGCAGTTGTTGTTTATCGCTGTTTTAATATGTATGCCTGCGCAAGTCATGTTGTTTGGCATCTTGCATGAGCAAACGATCATCGGATTGGGTATCGTATTGTTTGTCTACGGACTGACCGTCGGTTTCTCTCCTCCTTTATTAGCCACCCTCATCAGCAATGAATATCAGGAACATCGGGGAACCGCGTTGGGACTATTTAATTTCGTGCGTTATTTTGGTATGGCTCTCGGTGCGATGGTCGCCGGTTTGTATAAAGTTGTTCCAGTATCTGCACTGTTCATCCTATTAGCCGCTTTATTGGGTTTGATTGCGGTATTCCAGTATTGGTTCATGAAAAAGAATAGATGTTGAAATATCACCGTCATCCTGTCACAGTGATTTAGCAGGGGAGAATCCCCTGCAAGTGAATGGCCGAAACCACCCCGGCAGTTCGGGTGGTTGTTCGGGTTTGAGGACTCTATGACGGCGTGATCTCATTTATTGAAATGGCTTGACATCAACGGTATGATGGGAAAGGAATGAACCTGGGTTTTCGATAGCAGAACGAAGGAGGAAAACCGGATGGGAAAGAAAAAGCAGACCCAATCCAACCGGATGCAGACTCTGACCTTGGTGACGGTGATCGTTCTCTTTCTCGGATTAGGTGTGTATGCCTTGGTGAACAACCTGATCAGCGGGAATGAAAAGGAGGAGGGGCTAAGTCAGGAGGCGACGATGGATGAGAAGGTGTTTGCCTATGACAAACAGCCTGTATTGGGGAATGAGGATGCACCAGTCCGGATCGTGGAGTTTGGCGATTATAAATGTCCCACCTGTAAAAGGTTTGCGGATGAGATCTATCCCCAGCTGAAAAAGGACTACTTGGACAACGACAAAGCCGGTTTCTACTTTATTAATAATCAATTTCTCGGTGAAGACTCGATCACGGCGGGAATCGCGGGAGAAGCCGTCTATGAGCAAGATCCGGCAGCCTTCTGGAAGTTTCATGAAACGATTTACGAGCACCAGGGTGATGAGAGAGAAACCTGGGCGACTCCGGAGTTTCTGGTGAAATTGGCCAAGCAAGCGGCACCAGGGATCGACCACGGTGAGCTGGCGAAAGCGATTGACAAAGAATCTTTCAAGTCACAAGTGGAAAAAGACAAGGAGATTGGGATCCAGTCCGGTGTTCAATCGGTGCCCGCCCTGTTTATCAATGGGAAGCCAGTACCTGACAGCCTGGATTATGAAGGGATCAAACAGATGATTGAAGAAGAATTAAAAAAAGCGAAATAACCTTTCAAGGGAGAAAGGGAGAAGAGAGCTGTGTCTTGGGTCAAAAACTATAGCCTCTACCTGGCATGGTTGGTGTCATTAATTGCCGTAGGTGGTAGCCTTTGGTTCAGCGAGGTGGCAGGATTTATTCCCTGTGAGTTGTGTTGGTATCAGCGAATCCTGATGTATCCCCTCGCGTTGCTTCTGGGGATTGCCAGCTATCGCGGGGATCGATTCATCACAGCTTACGCTTTGCCCTTCTGCATCATCGGTGCCGGTGTTTCACTCTTTCATTATGCCCAACAGAAAGTTCCGGGGCTGGCCGAAGTGGCAGGGTGTACCCAAGGGATTCCCTGCAGCGGAGAGTATATCAACTGGCTCGGTTTCATCACGATCCCGTTTTTGGCATTGACGGCGTTTATCCTGATTTTTTCTTTGTTGTGGATTGGTCGGAGAGAAGCGGATTAAGGTGACCGGGTGCCTCTTTTTGGGGCACTCTTTATTTTTGAACAGGTGTGTTGATTAACCGTATTTTAGGTAGGAACTAAGGTCGGGATGGGGGGACGGTGAAGAGCCTTTGCGTTCTTTGCAAGAGATCGTAGCCGTCCCCCCATCCCCGTCCCCTCAAGCGATATTTTACGATAGGGGCATGGGAAGAGCGAAAAGATCGTTTTGTTCCTATCACCCACTTTAGGCAATCAACAACCATGGGGTTATCAACAGACCTGATTGTTTATCCAGTTACCAAGTTATTGGAAATCGTTGAACCGTGGAGAGTACTTCTGTTACATTGATTTTACAAAACCGGGAAATCCATTGTATAAAATCCTGGAAAGGAAATCTGAGTATAAAGGAGAGGTCGCGGTGAGCGATGCAATACTACTGTATGTTTTACGTGTGATCGATTTGGACAGAAGTTTGATCTTTTATCGGGATATGCTGAGGTTTAACCCCTTCTCATATGATCCTGAACAAGGGACAGCTCGGCTGTTCACTCCAGATGGAGGCATCCTATTTTTGACCACGGATCCGGAGCTGGATGTGGCCGCACTGCTGGAACAGGAGGGAGACGGCGGGTCCGAGGAGACGGCTGCGTCTCTGCTACCTGCAGAAGATATAGAGACGGAAGGGGTTCCATCGGGGACAGAGGAGGAACCCGCCGATCTGATGGAGACCCGAGGATCTGAGACGGAGACCTCTCCATCTTACGAGATCCGGGAGGTGGAGCAGGGGGAGGGACTTCATTTCCCTGGCGAGGATTTGTTGGTTTCCCAAGAGCGGTTAGCCGCTTTTGGAATCCCTGACCTGCTCCTGGAGGAGACACCTGGGGTGGAACAAGTGCTGAAAATGCATGACCCTGACAGGTATGAGGTGTCCCTTCATGAGAGTCTGCGCCTGACCGATGAAGAGGTGATCGATCTCTATAACAAAGGGCCCGATTTACTGGAAGTGGCGGTCATGGGGTTGGAGGAGGACCTGGATTTGACCACACCGGAGGGAGAGTCCCTGCGGCAGCTGATCCTGCAAATTGTTGACTTTGATTTGGAGATGATGCAACGGATCAAATGGGCGATGGCGGAAAACGGACGAGCCTACACCATTCCTCTCTATGACCCTGACGAGTGGGCCGAGAGTCTGAGCTACAGCAACCGGCCTGTTCATGTGGAGGTGCAAATGTTCCGCCTGTTGCGGGAACATATCCTGCACCAGTTAGAAGCAGTTCCTGAAGCGATGAATCATCACTTGGTTTCTGAACAGGGAAGTGTGGAGGTTCGTACCATGCTCCAGGTGGTGGCGGAAACTTCCCGGGAGCAGATCCAGACGATCCTGAACACGCGCCACCAATATGGAAAATAAGATATGGATAGAAACCCCGGTCGTTCCTGGACCGGGGTTCATTTTTGATTCTCTTTCCGTAGTTGTCGGTTAACCGTTTCCCGGCTCATCCCCACCAGCTGACCGATCTCTTCCTGGGTCAGGAGTTGTTCCACCGGTTGTTCCTGGAAGTGTTGGGACAACCATTCGCGAAACAGGGGGATCCGGGAGGAAGTGGGGGCGGTGGCAAAGGCCATCCGTTGTTGAATCAGCCGAAGCGTGTTCTGAAGGGAGAGGGCTACGTCCCGGTATTGGATCGGATCCCGCTTTAGATTTTCGTACCAGGATTCGGCGGGGATAAGCTTCACGCGGCTATCGGTGACGGCGATACAAGTGGCGAAGTAGGGTTGTGGGCTGATCAGGGAGTGATGAGGGAACATCTCTCCCGGAACGAGCAGATTGAACAGGAGGGAAGAACCATCGGGTCGGATGCGGAGGACTTTGAGCAGTCCGCTTTCCAATTGGTATAGGGGACCCATCTCTCCCTGGCGGAATAAGATTT
>CAUGKZ010000252.1 GCA_959600065.1 uncultured Kroppenstedtia sp.
GTCGTGTGCTGCCATAGCGAGACCTAGGAGCGGAAGCGACCCTGGCGAGACTTGTGCCCTATGGGTGCAAAGCGACCTTTGCCATCCTGCCCAGCGGAGAAGTCTTACGAGAGGGCGTTTAGGGGCAACATCTTCTCTGTTTTGCTTCCGTAAGGCTTTGCCCCTGCCCGATCGGAAGATTTGGAGCGGCCAGTCTCTACTTCCTTGTGGGATGGCAATTGGAGCGTGGTAGAACACGATCTCCCTACCTAAAATATGGATAATCAACACGCCTGATATTTGTATATAGCACGCTGATTTAGGCTTTTTATAGTATTGCGTAATACTATAGGATGTATATCATGGGGTTGCCGATTATCTCGTGAAAAAGGAGATGGGTAATCCTTGTTCTTTCATCGGTTGAAACCAGTTTTATTCGACCGGCGGGGTTCTTCAACAATTGAATATGTAATGATTCTGGCCGCTGGTGCGATCCTGGCCATGATTCTTACAGCAACAGTGGAAAGCACGGAAATCCAGAACTCTCTCAAGGAAAAAATCGAATGTGTGATTACACAAGAATGCCATGAAACTCACACCGCCTCCGATGAAACAGGGAGTTCACCGGAAACCGGAAAGCCCTTTGATGTATCCAAACAGAAGCCGTCTAAGGAGGAAGGCTTCTTTGACATGCTGAAACGAAAAGCCAACGATGCCTGGGAGGGTACTAAGGAGATCGCTTCCGACACCTGGGATGGAATCCAATTCGGTGCCGAAGCGGCCTGGGAGTGGACCAAGGATCACAAGGAAGAGATTGCTGTCGGTTTGACCGTGGCAGCAGGGGTGGGACTGTTGTTTGTTCCAGGTGGTCAGGCATTCGGGGCTGGGATCCTGATCGGTTCCGCCGTGGGTGGTGGAATTTCTGCCATACAGGGGAATGATCTGAAGACGATCATGGCAGATGCCGCCATAGGGGGAGCAGCCGGTGCAGTAGGCGGCGGTGTAGCGGGTGGCGTTGCCAGAGGTACCGGGCGATATATAGGTCAAAAGGCTACACAGTTGTTCGGTAACGCTACCGGGGGATCCGCCGGGAGTCTGGCGGACGATCTTCTCAGGGGCAAAAAGTTTAATTGGAGAAACGCTGCGGTAGCCGCATTCCTGGCGGCTGGGGTTACCCATGGTGTCCAAGCGGCGAAACAAGCGGCCCCAGTGTTTGGTATTACGCCGAAGGCGGAGCAGGTGGCGGGCCAACAACTTGCGAAACATGCCGACGAAATTGGAGACTACGGGAAAGTAGGCGGACACCACATCCATGCTAAAGCCGCTTTTAAGGGAGATTTTAATTATGATCCAAAAAAAGGTTACAGTATTAGTCAGAAGTTTATGCGTGAAAACGGCTGGAGTCATCAGAAAATGACCAATAAACAGCGCGAACTATTCAAGGAATTAGCGAATAGCGGCAGACCTAACACACTGGTAGAGCATAACCGGATAGCTGTAGAAGCGCTGGTGGAAGGCGGTGCACCGCGCGACGTGGCGAGGAAACTGGTAGCGGAATCCACTAAGCGACTTCGTAAAGACGGGGTGCGAAAGCCGTCCAGGATACCGTGGCAGACTAAAAAGACAGAAAAATAAGGAGTGACAACGCATGGAGGAACAGGCTCTAGACAAGTTTGGGAAAATGCTAATGGAAAAGGTTAGGGACATGTCGATAGGAGAGTGGGACGATGTAGTAAACGGAAAGATGAAAGCGCCAGTACTAGTGGAACTATACGAAGAACTGGCCTCGTCCTTTGACAAAGAGCAGTTAAATATCCTTAGCAACCTGATACCGCAGATCGTGGACACGACCTTACACTATACGTTAGCGTGCTTGGAGGAAGAAAAGGATGACGTTAAAGTTTCTGTACAGGTAGATCAGGGAACGGTAGATGACCTGGTGGAAGCCAGCGACGGTTTAGCCGGGGAACTTTACACAGAAGACGGATGGATTGCGCGTTTTAGTAAGGAAAGGCACTATCCATCTTGAAAATAGGGCTGACACTGGAAGTACCCAAAGTGATCTTTACGGCCTGATTGGGCTTGAAGAAATGTTAGGACCAGGGGTGAAACCGACGGGAAGCAGCTCTTGACGGAGGGAGATCACGATTTTGAATCCCACGATGACGAAAGGGTGGATGAGTAGGTGATTATTATGGATAGCAATCGGATTTTACAACAGGTCTGGGCCACGGAGGAATCGTGTATCCGGGCTGACTTGTAACAGGACCTCTGCTGTCTCCGTCCTTGACACGAAATCATTTTCTTTTTATACATGGGCTTGTCCCCGTCGGGTCAAAAGAGTATGCTTGAACAGGTGATAGATGCTTTTGGGTTACTCTGTGCAAAAAGCGGAGAGCCAAAGTGTGTCTGCAAAGGGAGGGACAGGGAGAGTACTAAAATCAGAGAAAACTTTGGATGGGATAGGTCATGTCGGAACCCGACGTAAAATCACAAAGGAGCCGGATCCTCTGGTTTCGGGCAACAGCAGGATTCGTAGGGGCCAAAAAACGCTCCCATACGGATTTTACCGTGTGGAACCACCGAGATATAATGAAGGCGAGGATCCACGGCGACGGAATGGGTGGGTTCTGGCCTCTTGAGCGTGATTTTGGAGCGGGTAAGAAATATCTTGGGTAACCTAATGTTAAATGGAACGCCGTCGGTGGAAACTAATCATAAAAGCAGTTGGAGGTAAAGTGGATGTCAACAGGGAAATCCGGAAGGGAAACGCCATGGCAGGGAGTCCACAGCCTCAACCTGGCCTATTTTCTGGATCAGTATGACCTTTACAGCGAAGATCCGGAGTCCGTGGACCCCTCCATTCGAGAGCTGTTTGATCAATGGGGGGCTCCGCCGGAAACGACGGGGGCCGATGGGGCGCTAGAGCCCACTGATACTGCCCCGGTCTCCGGGCTGGACCTGAAAAAGGTGGTAGCTGCAGAGAAATTTGCACAACATATCCGCATCTCCGGCCATCTGGACGCCAAGTTGGATCCCCTCAAGATGGAGGAGACGGATGAAACCCCGCATCTGGACCCGGCGAAGTTCGGGTTGACCGAGGCGGATTTAAGATCGCTTCCCGCTCACCTAATGTGGGCGGAGGATTCAGAGGATGTTCGTACGGGGCTGGATGTTTACAAGCGGTTGCGTCAGGTTTACACCCAGTCCCTTGCCTTCGAATTTACCCATGTACACAGTCCTCAAGAGCGGCAGTGGCTGTTTCATGCGGTGGAATCCAAAGAATTTTCTAGAAAACTGTCCAATGAGAAGAAACAGGAAGTTCTCGGCCGCCTGATCCAAGTGGACGCCTTTGAAAAATTCCTGCATCGCACGTTTGTCGGTCAGAAACGCTTCTCTATCGAGGGTGTAGACATGATGGTGCCGATGCTGGATCAAATCATTCACTATAGCGTTCACGGCGGTGTGGAGGACGTGATGATCGGAATGGCGCACCGGGGCCGGCTCAACGTGTTAGCTCACGTACTGGGTAAACCCTATGAGGCCATTTTCTCCGAGTTCCATCATGCACCCAACAAAGAACTGGTCCCTTCAGAAGGTTCCATGGGAATAAACTATGGTTGGACAGGAGATGTGAAGTATCATCTAGGTGGCAACCGGGAAGTGGACCCGGAAGATCCCAAACCGACCCATCTGACCTTGGCTAATAACCCGAGCCATCTGGAATTCGTCAATCCCGTCATCGAAGGATACGCCCGTGCCGCCCAGGATGATCGCAGTCAAGCCGGATACCCGGTGCAGGATGTGAGCAAAGCTCTGGCGATCCTGATCCATGGGGATGCCGCCTTCCCGGGGGAAGGGATTGTGGCGGAGACCCTCAATCTAAGCCGTCTGCGCGGGTATAACACCGGGGGGACGATCCATATCATTGCCAACAACCAGTTGGGCTTTACTACCCATTCCTTGGATTCCCGCTCCACCACCTAC
>CAUGKZ010000253.1 GCA_959600065.1 uncultured Kroppenstedtia sp.
GCGGGAAGGACGCATCGCTCTAGCGGGAACCATGGAAAAGATGAGAAAAGAGGCTGGGATGCCCCAAGCCTCTCTGGACGAACTTTTCATCCATGCTGCAGGGGGGAGCCAACCATGAATCCCGTCGCATCCCTTTTTCAGCAGCGGAGCAAGCAAGCCTGGATCAAAGGGGCCCGTTATACCGCTCTGATCGCCAAGGGCCTTCATTTCCTGCCCATCGCGGTCTTGCTTCTCATCTATTTTGGCTACCGGGCCCTCCTGACGGGACTCCCTCCAGAATTTCCGATCCACCTGCTGTTGGCGATCCTGCTGACTTGGATTCTCTCCCGTACCGGAATCCGCACCTTTGTGAAAGCGGCGGACCCTGTTTTCCTGTTGCCAGCAGAGGAAGGACTCCGGGAGTATTTTCGGAAGAGCCTGTGGTATAGCGGACTTATGCAGTCATTGAAAGTCGTGTTCTGGATGATCTTTCTGTTTCCGCTGTTCTACACCCGGATCGGAGATGTGGGAGACTTTTTGGCAGCCTTGGCCCTCCTCCTCCCCCTTAAAATCTGGAATCTGTGGGCCCATTGGCTGGAGCTTCGGGCAGAGGAACGTCCCATACTTCACCTCCTCTTGCGCGTGGGTAGCAATGGGCTGATCACACTCTGGCTTTTCTCTGGAGGATTATTTGGCTGGCCCCTCCTGGTCGCCATCCTCTGGTTCGCCGCACTCACTCTACATTATCGGCAGATGTATTCCCACAACCGGATTATCCCTTGGGATCGATTGCTCCTGCGGGAAGAACAGGCTGTCTCCGCCTGGTACCGGCTGGCCGGCCATTTCGTCGATGTTCCTCAGATCAGCAACGAAATCAAGCCACGTCCCCTGTTCAACCCTTTGCTCCGCCGTCTCCCTCGCCCCCAGCCGGAGAATACCTATCTGTATCTGTACTTGCGAACTTTCTTCCGTTATGGGGAACCCTTCGGTGTTTATGTGCGGTTAACGGGAGTGACGGCTCTGCTGGTCGCCTTCCTGCGGGAAGAATGGTGGCTGTCGGTACTGGTGCTACCCCTGGGCATGCTCCTTACTGGCATTCAACTTCCCTGGATTCGTCGAATCCACCGCTTTCAACCCTGGTTTCGTCTCTACCCTCGCCCGGACAGTCAGAAACGAACCGACTGGTCCCGGCTCGCCTTTGCTTTGTTGGCGGTACAAGCCACAACAGTGGTGATCTTACAATGGTGGTTGTGGAGCCAACCTTTGCCTCTCCTCCCCCTATTGCTCGGGATCGGATGGGGTACAGCCTGGATTCTGGGCCGTCTCTGGTTACCCAAACGACTTCACAAACAAAGCAGCTCTCTCCTGTAGAGGAGAGAGCTGCTTTGTTTGTCATCATTTTTCCAGTTTGCGAATATCTTTCACCAGTTGGTCCAAATCCGGATTCAAACCGTCATAGCGCTCATAAACTTTTCCCTCTGGGTCCACTAGGAAAAAGGAGACGGGGTGACTGATAGTGAGCGGATCTTCCTTGGATTCGGGTTCATTTCTCTGAATACTGCCCTTAAAACCTTCCCGGACCAAAGTTTGGATCTCCTCATCCTTGTATCCGGTCAGAAAATGCCAGTTTCCAAAGTCGGCATCAAATTCTTCCCCAAAGGTTTTCAATTTTTTAGGAGTGTCATGGGCAGGGTCCACACTGAAGGAGACGATCTCTACATTCAGTCCCTCTTTTTTCAGCCGATCCTGGACTTTTTTCATATTAGCAGTCATCGGTGGACAGACATCAGGACAACGGGTGAACATCGCATTGGACAGCCATACCTTCCCCTTCAAATCGGACAGGCCGAAGGATTTCCCGTTCTGGTCCTTATATTGAAAATCGGGAACCTCCCAATTCAATGCTTGCTTCTCCTCCTGCTGTCCGGAATCATCGGTCCCTTTTTCATCTTCCGTCGCGGCTCCGCAACCTGCTGCCACCAGCAGAACCAGGGCCATCAGAAGTGAAATGGGCAAACGAAGCCATTTTGCATCGGACATCGTACGCTCTCCTTTCGGCAGTCTGTCCGCCATTGGAAACGTTGTGATTTAGAACATATCTGATAGGTCTCCGTTTCACATTCCATTGGGGTTGTCTACCGATCTAAAATCACTCCATGTGAAACCCAACCCTTCCTGTGACGGTTTTTCACAACGCTTTTAGGGCCAATCGGTGCAGACTGTCATGGAAATGCCTTTTCTACAGTGTAGCCCAAAGAAGGAACCCATGTCCGCCTCCTGGCAAAGTCGTCACAAACCTTTCAGACACCGATCATATTCCAGAACCCGATCTCCCGGAATCCCAGACGGCGGTAAATGGCCCCTGCCCGAGGATTATCGTAAAAGGGACACAAACTTTTTCCTTCGTCCCAGACTTCTCTACACAAGCGGATCATCAGCTGGGTGGCCAATCCCTGTCGACGGTATGCCGAGTGGGTGCCCACTCCCACCACCATCGCAGATGCGGGGTTTTCCGCCGCAGTCCGAACCATCGCCACCGCTTGATCCCCGTCTTCCACCCAGTATCCCCGAGCCGCCCCTGATTTCAGAGAGGCCCGTAGCTCCTCTGCCTGCCCCCCTCTGTCAAATTCCGCGATCTGTTCCGACAGGTGGGACAACATAGGGACATCTTCCAAGGTCATCCGTCGGATCGAGAAGGGGATTTCTCTCTCCATCTGGCCCCACCCGTCAACGTCTGTGAGGCAGGCAAAATGAGTCTGCCGCCGCTTCTCCCAGCGAAAGGGTAAACCGGGAATCCCCTGAAATTGCTCCGTCACCCGATCCACCCCGGAGAGCATCTCGATCTCTTGTCCGGTGCTGATTACCTCGGCAAATCCCTCCACATCCAAGGCCTCCGGTGCCCAGGGAATCCAGTTGCCCCGATACCGGTGCAACACACCCCGTAGTTGGCCCGTCGTATCAAAATCCCCCCAAAACTGCTGAAATTCCTGATTCAACCCCTGATTATAAATATTCCCGATTAAAAATAGATTGAGGGCACTTTCTGCCTGCAAAAACTGCAACGTCTGCTCCCGGTCTGCCTCCGTCAATTGTCGAATACCCATCTGGATCTCCTCTTCTCCATTGGAAAAATTGGATCTATTATACCGTCAGGAATGGAAGATTGACAAGAGAGAATCAGAACACCGCCCCTCTGCCTTCCTTATCGGACTTCCCCCGCCCCATCCCCGAAAAAGGAATTTGAGAAGCAACTGATGAATCACACCGAGAAGGGATTCCACATTGCTCACCATCCCCATCCCTTCAAGCGATTTTTTACGATGGAGGCAATGGGAAGATCATCCCTCATGCTTCATCAACAGTCCTGAATTCCGACCCTTTAAGAACGCACTGAATCCCAATATTTCCAAACAACGCCATAATGGAGGTGGTGTGATGCAGATTCGTCCGATCCGGGAGACCGATTTGAATGGTGTACGAGAGGTGGCAACAACCGCTTGGCTTCACACCTATCGTGGAATCCTGTCGGAGAGAGCTATTCAAGCCTTCCTGGCCCAAGCCTATTCCTTGGACAGCCTGAGAGCCTCCTGGAAAGCAGACTGCCACAGGCCGCAACGCCAGTTTGATGTAGTGGCTGACAAAGACCGAATAATCGGTTATGGAGAGCTGATGGAAAGGGAACCAACCGTCTACGAATTGACCCGTATTTATCTTCTGCCCGACGTTCAGGGGAATGGCATCGGCAAATGCCTTTTGCACCACTTGATTAATGCCGTGGCTCCCCTTCGCTCCCTATTTGCCTGGATAGAAAAGGAGAACCTCGGCGGACGGGCATTCTACCATTCCATCCATTTTCATGTGGAAGAAGAGATCGCAGACCCCTTTTTCGGTACGATTACTCACTTGGTGAAATACGTCCGCGGTGGGAGAACGGGTAACCACAGACTGACTAGTAAAGCACTAAATTTGTCTGGTGAATTTTATGA
>CAUGKZ010000254.1 GCA_959600065.1 uncultured Kroppenstedtia sp.
CTGTTTGAGGATTTCCATGTCGTCCATCGATTTATACAAATCGAAGGGACGCAGCAGCCCCATTTGGAAAACAAAGCGGTTTATGAAGAGGCGAAAGGGCGGTTCAACGATTTCTATTTTGCCCTGCGGCCCGTCTTCGAAAAGCACCAGGCGCAAGGGTTGGAAAACTTGATGGCGACTCGATGAGGAGCTGTTTGCCCTCAATCTGGGGAGTGTGAGAAATCAGAAGTAGAGGAGGAAGAGGCAGATGGAAATGCTCAAGAAATTGTTTTCGTTGGAAGGAAAAACAATCCTTATCACAGGTGGTGCGCAAGGCATCGGTCGTGAAGTGGCCAACCATGTCGCTGCAGTCGGTGCAGATGTGGTGATCTTCGATCTGCAAGGTGACAAAGCTGAGCAAGCTGCAAAGGAAATTGCGGAGACTTACGGCCGGCGGACGGATTCCTATGAAGTGGACGTTACCAACTATAACGGAATCGAAGGCGCTTTCAAACAGGCGGTGGCCAAGATGGGTCCGATCGATCTCCTCTTCAATAATGCCGGTATCGTGATTCAGAAGCCAGTCATCGAGTCGACACCGGAAGAGTGGAACCAAGTGATCGACGTTAATCTGAACGGTGTTTACTACATGGCACAGCTGTTCGGGAAGTACTTGATTGAAAACGGATTCAAGGGCTCCATTGTCAATACCGCCTCGATGTCAGGTCGGATCGTCAACTATCCGCAACTCCAGGCCTCCTACAACACCTCGAAGGCGGGTGTGACGCATCTGACGAAGTCCCTTGCCTACGAGTGGGCCGAGTACGGCATTCGGGTCAACTGCATCAGCCCAGGCTACATTTTTACCGAGTTGACCTCTTTTGTCCGGGAAGATTGGCGTGAGAAGTGGGCGGAATGGACACCGATGAAACGCCTCGGTCAGCCGGAAGAGCTCGCTGGAGCGGTCATCTACCTCCTCTCTGATTCGGCAACCTTCACTACCGGCTGTGAACTCGTCGTTGATGGTGGATTTACAATTGTATGATCCTAGGAAAAATTCCGGCAGACGCGATTAGCGAGGTCAGAATCCCTGATAAATAAAGGTATATTTGCGAAGGTGCCAATGATTGGGAAGAATTCTAAAACAGTTGAAAACGCTATCAAGGGATTGTATAGTATTAATAAATTGTATTGTTATAACATTACAATACAATGACGTCATTAACCCATTTACTCAGGGGGTCTACCATGAAAAAGAAGAGATTTGCTTTTGTATGTGCCCTTTTGGCCATGTGCTTATTGGTAGCGGCTTGCGGTAACGCCGATGATGCCTCCCAAGGCGATAAGGTGAAAGTCGGTCTGGCGATGAAGACACAAGACTCGCCCTACTTTGTGACACTTGTGGAAGCGGTTAAGAAATATGCAAAAGAGGCGAACTGGGATTTGACGGTCCTCGATGCAAATGGTGACGTGACGAAAGAAGCGGCCAATATCGAGGCCTTTATCGCACAAGGCAAGGATCTGATCCTCCTGGACGCCATTGAGCCGGATGCGGTCGTGCCCAGCATCGACAAGGCAGCAGAGGCGGGCATCGGGGTTATCAATATTGACAGTGGCGTGTCGGAAGAAGCTAACAACATCACAACAGTTTACTCCGATAATCGTCAAAATGGCCGTCTTGTCGGTCTGAAGTATGCTGAAAAGATGGGCGACAAAGAGATTAAGGCGATTGTGCTCAGCGGTGCCAAAGGCAACGTTGCCGGCTACGAACGCCGCACGGGTCTCTTTGCTGGCATCATCGAAGGCAAACTGGATGTGTCCGAAAAGAAAGCATGGAAATTAGCGGAGAAATTTGAGAAAGAGTTGAGCTCGAAAGGGAAGGCCTCCAATTCAGAAGCGAAGTTTTCCGTTGTCGGCCAGGGCTGGGGTGCATGGACCGAGGAAGAAGGGATGAAAGCGGCTGAGGACCTCATCACAGCAAACTCGGGCCTGACCACTGTACTGGGCGAGAACGACCAGATGCTCTTCGGTGCGATGACTGCGCTTAAAAATGCTGGCCAAAAAGACGTGGATATGGTGGCCGGGGCCGACGGTGCGAAGAAAGCCTTTGATTTGATTAAAGAAGGCAACTATTTTGCAACGGGTCTGAATAGTCCCTACCTGGTCGCAGAAAAAGGCATTGAAATCGGAAAAGAAATCCTGGAAGAGGATAAGGATCCTGAAAGCTACCCTAAAGTGTCGCTGACCAAGCCTGTCGCGATCACCAAAGAAAATGTTGACAAATATTACGAAAAGGGATTCTAATCCGTCTGTTTCGGTTGTAATCAAGGGAAGAATCCTCCTGGATTTCGGGAGGGTTTCTTTTTAGAAAAGGGATTCCCGTTCTTTGTTACCGATTCTCAAGGGCCTAAGGAAGGAGAAGGCTTACGATGACTCCCGATTACATTGTGCAAATGAGCCATATCTCGAAATATTTCGGAGGCGTCACGGCACTGGAGGATGTGCAATTAAATGTGGTTCGTGGTGAGATCCATGCGCTGATCGGGGAGAATGGCGCGGGGAAATCGACCCTCATGAAAATTCTGGCGGGTGCGTATCCGAGGGATGAAGGCAGGATTATGATCGACGGCAAGGAGGCGACGACGGCCACGCCACGTGCCATGATCGACATGGGCGTATCGGTCATCTATCAAGAGTTTATGCTTGCGCCGGATCTGACCGTCGCGGAAAACATCTTTATCGACAACATGAACGAATCTGGCCTGTTCGTCCATTGGAAAGGGCTGAAAAAACGGGCGCGGGAGCAGCTTGAAAAGATTGGATTCGGTCATATCGATCCGGGGAAAAAGGTCGGGGAACTGAGCGTCGCCTACCAGCAGATCGTTGAAATCTGCAAGTGCTTAGCAAAGGATTCAAAGGTGATTGTTTTCGACGAACCGACAGCCGCCCTTACTCATTCGGAAACGGAAAAGCTCTTAAATCTCATCCGGAAACTAAAGGAGGACGGTGTGACCATTCTTTATATCTCTCACCGCCTAGAGGAACTGTTCGCCATTAGCGATCGGATCACCGTGCTGAAGGACGGTAAGTATGTGGACACCGTGGAAACCCCATCCATTACGAAAGAGTCACTCGTTACGATGATGGTCGGACGTAAAATTGAACAGCTGTTTCCGGAACGGCATGCCGAGATCGGAGAAGAGATTCTGCAGGTGGAGAATTTAAGTACCAGGGATCTCGTCAAGAACGTATCCTTTTCCCTGCGAAGAGGTGAAGTCCTGGGCTTTAGCGGTCTCGTCGGATCCGGGCGGACGGAGACGATGCGGGCGATCTTCGGTGCCGATCGGAAGGCGTCAGGGAAAATTGGCTATTTCGGTAAAGAAGTCGACATCAAGAATCCGAAGCAGGCGATCCAGCTGGGCATCGGTCTCCTTCCGGAAGATCGGAAAACGCAGGGGCTACTGTTGAAACAACCGATACGTATCAATACGACGCTAGTCTCCCGACAGGGAAATGGGTGGATCAATCACAGGAAAGAGAAGGTAGAGGTCCAGTCACTCCTAAAGCAGATCGCAACGAAGTACGGCTCGACTGAAGACAATGCGGATAGTTTGAGCGGTGGCAATCAGCAGAAGGTCGCACTGGCGAAATGGCTCACCATCGATATGAAACTGATCATTCTGGATGAGCCGACACGGGGTGTCGATGTCGGAGCGAAGACGGAAATTTACCGCATCATCAATGAACTGGCGGAGCGTGGTGTCGGAGTCATCATCATCTCGTCAGAAATGGAGGAGCTCATCGGCACATGCGATCGCGTCATCGTCATGCGAGAAGGCGAGATCACTGGAGAAGTCACGCAAGAGAACTTGACGGAAAATAACTTGATCAAACTGGCGATGGGGGTGTAATTATCGATGGAAGAGACGAGGAGAAAATTCGACTGGAAAGAATTCATCATCAACAACAACACTTTTGTCATCC
>CAUGKZ010000255.1 GCA_959600065.1 uncultured Kroppenstedtia sp.
GTTGGAATTTGTAGCGAAACTTACCCGGAATTTCAGGGATCGCCGAGACGAACTGTTGCATAACAGGGAACAGCGGCAAAAAAAACTTCACGCAGGAGAGAAACTGGATTTTCTGAAGGAGACGGAAGAGATTCGAAACAGTTCTTGGTCGATCGATCCCCTTCCTCATGATCTGCGGGATCGACGGGTGGAAATTACCGGTCCCGCTTCTGATCGGAAGATGGTGATCCATGCCCTCAACTCTGGGGCCAAGGTTTTTATGGCAGACTTTGAAGATGCCAATACTCCCACCTGGGAGAATTGCATCCAGGGACAGATTTATATGAGGGATGCGATCAACAGAGACATCGATTTTTCAGATCCGCGGGGAAAAAGGTATGAGTTGAAGGAAAAGACGGCGGTGCTGATGATTCGCCCTAGAGGACTTCACTTGGATGAGAAGCATGTCACAGTGGATGGCCGACGGGTTCCAGGAGGCTTTTTCGATTTTGGACTCTACTTCTATCACAACGCAAAAAACTTGTTGAAAAAAGGATCCGGACCTTATTTCTATCTTCCGAAATTGGAAAGCCATCTGGAAGCCCGTCTGTGGAATGATCTTTTCGTCTTTGCGCAGAAAGAGCTGAAGATCGCCCAGGGAAGCATCAAGGCGACGGTATTGGTTGAAACGATCACTGCCGCCTTTGAGATGGAGGAAATTTTGTATGAACTGCGGACACACTCAGCAGGTCTCAACTGTGGTCGCTGGGATTACATTTTTAGCTTTATCAAGCGTTTCTCCCGTCATCCGGAAGTGATTCTGCCTGATCGATCCTTGGTGACAATGACGATGCCTTTTATGCGAGCATACACTTTGTTGGCGGTGAAGACCTGTCACAAGCGGGAGGCTCCCTGTATCGGTGGGATGGCGGCGCAAATTCCGGTGAAGAACGATCCGGAAAAGAATGAAGCCGCTCTCGCCCAGGTTCGAGCAGACAAAGAGCGGGAGGCGTTGGATGGTCATGACGGGAGCTGGGTGGCTCATCCGGCCCTGGTGCCAGTCGCCATGGAAGTCTATGATAGACACATGTTGCAGAAAAATCAGATCGGCAAAAAGCGCGAGGATGTAGAAGTGACTGCCGCCGATCTCCAGGAGGTTCCCAAAGGACCGATCACCGAAGGGGGATTACGCCAAAATGTGAATGTCGGGCTGAAGTACATCGAAGCTTGGCTGCGGGGATACGGTGCCGTAGGGATCAACCATCTGATGGAGGACGCGGCGACAGCGGAGATCTCCCGTGCCCAGATCTGGCAATGGATTCGCCACCCTGAAGGAAAGTTGACAGATGGCCGCCAGGTAACGGTGGAACTGTTCCGACAAACCGTGGAGGAAGAGCTGACCAAAATCGAGGCAGAAATCGGTGAAGAGCAATTTGCTGCTGGCCGCTTCCAAGAGGCGAAAGAACTTTTTGATAAGCTGATCGTTTCGGAAGAATTCGTTGAGTTTTTGACTTTGCCAGGGTACGAACGGATCTGATCTAGCAGAACAATCTGATGATAACTGAGAAAAGGAGAGATGGAGTATGAGCTACCAGGAAGAAGTTAAAAAGCTGAAGGAAGTCTGGGAGAAGGAATCTCGCTGGCAAGGGATTGAACGCCCCTACAGTGCAGAGGATGTGCTGAAGCTCAGAGGATCGCTTCAGATTGAGCATACGCTGGCCCGTCGCGGTGCGGAAAAACTGTGGAAGTTGCTTCATGAAGAGCACCATGTGAAAGCCTTGGGTGCTCTGACCGGAAACCAAGCAGTGCAACAAGTGAGAGCCGGTCTGAAGGCGATCTATCTCTCGGGCTGGCAAGTAGCCGCCGATGCCAACCTGGCGGGACAGATGTATCCGGACCAAAGTTTGTATCCGGCTAACAGTGTGCCCCATGTGGTGAAACGCATCAACCAAGCCTTGCAACGGGCGGATCAGGTCGAACATGCGGAAGGCGGCGCCCAACGGGATTGGTTTGCACCGATCGTGGCTGACGCCGAGGCTGGATTTGGCGGAACGCTCAATGTATTTGAACTGATGAAAGCCATGATCGAAGCCGGGGCGGCAGGGGTTCATTTTGAAGATCAACTCGCTTCGGAGAAAAAGTGCGGCCATTTGGGGGGGAAAGTACTGATTCCCACCTCGCAAGCGATTCGCAACCTGGTTTCCGCTCGCCTGGCAGCGGATGTGATGGGCGTCCCCACTCTCCTGGTGGCCCGCACCGATGCCAATGCCGCAGAAATGATCACCAGTGACGTCGATCCACGGGATCACAAATTCCTCACTGGAGAGCGGACTGAGGAAGGATTCTTCCGGCAGCGAGCCGGTCTGGAGACGGCGATCGCCAGAGGGCTGGCTTATGCCCCTCATGCCGATCTGATCTGGTGCGAGACCTCCACTCCAGACTTGGAGGAAGCCCGCCGTTTCGCAGAAGCGATCCACGAGAAATTCCCAGGTAAGATGTTGGCCTACAACTGCTCTCCCTCCTTCAACTGGAAGAAACATTTGGATGACGATACGATCGCCAGTTTTCAACATCAGCTGGGTGAGATGGGCTATAAATTCCAGTTCATCACGCTGGCTGGCTTTCACTCCCTCAACCACAGCATGTTTGAATTGGCCCACGGCTACAAAGATCAGGGGATGGCGGCCTACTCCCAACTTCAGGAGCGGGAATTCTCCAATGAAGCCATCGGTTATACCGCCACCCGTCACCAGCGGGAAGTGGGAACTGGATATTTCGATGCCGTCTCCATGGTGATCTCCGGTGGCACCTCTTCCACCACCGCACTCAAGGGATCGACGGAAGAAGAACAGTTTACTGCCACCCAATGATGATCTACAGGATCAACCGCCACTCCATAGGGGTGGCGGTTTTTACTTGGCTGATGGTAAGCTGATATAGACCTTTCTTCCTAGTGACGGATGAAGGAAAAATCAATAGGATAGAGATGGGAATTCTTATTATGCTAAAGAGGTGTTTGGATTGCCATTCAGATGGTTCGCTGTGATGATCTCGGTCTCCGCACTGCTTCTCAGTAGCGGTTGTTCTCTGGTGGCCAAGGAATGGATGGATCTTAGCCAAGAGCAGTTGGCTGAACAGCAAAAGAAAGAGAAAAAAGAGAAACAGCCGGATGAAGATGATTCTACTGAGGTAGAACCTGAGCCGCAAGCTCCCACCAATGCGGAGGGGACGGATCCTCTGATTAAAGGAAAAGAGTTGGAAGTCAGTAAGATCACGATCCTGGCAGATGATCAAGACTGGAAAAAGGCGAGCTATGAAAGCGAAGATGAGGAACATGAGTTTACAGCGTTTACACCGGATGGGGAATCTCCGGATCAAGCTGAGGAAATGTTAGGTGTCCATTATTTTCCAGGATTGCAGGAGGAAGCCACCGTCTCCCAAACGGCCATGTTGATGAAAGAGGGCATGGAAGAGGAGAGTGAGGGATCTCTGGAGTGGGAGGTCCTCTCCCAAGACCGGGAAGATCAGTTGGTAGGATTGAAGATCAGTGATCCGGCTGAAGAGGATATCGAAGGATTAGCCCGCTTTTTTGCTACAGATGACGGAATTTACATGGTGATGTATCTGAACGCTTACACTCTGAATGACTCGGAAAAGAAAGAGTGGTTACACCTGCTGAAACAGGCCAATAATACGGATTTGACTCTGTAAACGAACAGGCCCCTTCAGAAGAAGGGCCTTTTTCTCGGAGTGGGATTCAACCACGATCACCGGGGGTCCACTCATGTGAAAAAAAAGGGAAGGCCTGTGTGACGGGCAAAGATCCTTGGTGTCAGGGCTGTTGATGAACCATAAAGTGGATGATGGGAACGAAACGATCCTTTCGTTCTTCCATTGTCTCCATCGTAAAATATGGCTTGAGGGGACGGGGATGGTGGGACGGCTCCGATCTCTTGCAAAGAGCGCAAAGGC
>CAUGKZ010000256.1 GCA_959600065.1 uncultured Kroppenstedtia sp.
GTAAAGGGGTCTACAAGCGTTACGGCAAGGTGAATCGGGAGGTGGAGGAGCGGCTGGAATATGAGTTGTCCGTGATCGGGAATATGGGATTTAACGACTATTTTCTGATCGTGTGGGATTTTGTCCGATTTGCCCGGGAACAAGGGATCGCTGTCGGGCCAGGTCGGGGATCGGCGGCGGGCAGTCTGGTCTCCTATGTGTTGGGGATCACTGACGTCGATCCGATTCGGCACCATCTTCTGTTTGAACGCTTCCTTAATCCGGAACGGGTAAGCATGCCTGATATCGATATTGATTTCAACTATGAGCGCCGGGATGAAGTGATTCATTATGTCACCGGGAAATATGGGGACCACCGAGTAGCTCAGATCATCACCTTTGGCACGATGGCCCCTCGAGCGGCGGTACGGGATGTAGGCCGGGTGATGGGGATGCCTTATGCCGAGGTGGATCAAGTGGCCAAGGGGATTCCGGCAGGGCCGGGTGTCAGCCTGGATCAAGTGATGAAAAGCGGTTCTCCCTTGGAGAAAATGGTGCGGGAAAATCCCCGGGTTGCCCGCTTGATTGAAAATGTCCGCAAGGTGGAAGGTTTTCCGCGACATGCTTCTACTCATGCTGCCGGAGTCGTGATTGCCAATACGGATCTGACAGATCATGTTCCCCTGGAGCGGGGAAGCGAGGGTCTCAGCCTCACTCAGTATCCCATGGAAGCATTGGAGGAGATCGGACTCCTGAAGGCGGATTTTTTGGGTTTGCGGAATCTGACGGTGATCGAGCGCTCCATCCAATCGATCTGGGAGAGAGAGGGGGTACAGGTCGATTTTAGCCAGTCGGCTTATGATGACCCGACCACCTACCAAATGTTGTCCCAGGGGGAAACCACCGGAGTGTTTCAGATGGAGTCTCCTGGTATGCGGCGGGTTCTCCGGGAGCTGAAGCCTAATGCTTTTGAGGATCTGATCGCCGTCCTCGCTCTCTACCGTCCCGGCCCGATGGAGCAGATCCCCCGTTTTATCCGGGCCAAACATGGTCGAGAGGCGGTGGATTATCCCCATCCCGATCTGGAGCCGATTCTGAAGAACACCTATGGCATCATCGTCTACCAGGAACAGATTATGCAAATTGCCTCGAAAATGGCGGGATTTACCTTAGGGCAGGCGGATCTGTTGCGGCGGGCGGTCTCCAAGAAGAAACGGGAGGCTCTAGATGAACAGCGGGCCGCCTTTATTTCTGGTAGTGTGGCCCAGGGATACAGCGAGGAGACAGGTCGCAAGGTGTATGATCTGATTCTCCGTTTTGCCGATTACGGATTCAACCGGAGCCACTCCGCAGCCTACGCCGTTCTCGCTTATCAGACGGCATTTCTGAAAGCGAATCATCCTCTTCCTTTTATGGCGGCCTTGATGACGACTGTTATGGGCAGCCAGGGGAAGATGGCGGAGTATATCGAGGATTGTCGCAAACATGGAATTCAGGTGCTTCCCCCGGACATCCACGAAAGTGAACACGGATTTTCCGTGAAAGGTGGAGGCATCCGAATGGGGATGGCGACCATCAAAAATGTGGGTAGCCACGCGATCGAGTCCATTCTGCAGGAACGGAGGCAAGGGCCATTCCGGGATTTATTCGACTTCTGTCGCCGGGTGGATTTGCGCACCTGTAACCGACGGGTGATTGAATCTTTGATCCAATGCGGGGCGATGGATGATCTTCCCGGCCACCGAGCTCGCCTGCTGGCCATGTTGGACGAAGCGATGGAGCAAGGGGGGAAATATCGCAAACAACAATCCGGGAATCAGCTCCAACTCTTCGATGAGCCCCCTGAAGGATCTCGGGCTCGGTTCACCTATGGTGGAGTGAAACCCTTTACTTCCCGGGAAGAGCTGGAAATGGAACGGGAGCTATTGGGACTGTATCTGTCTGGTCATCCCCTGGATCCTTTTCGGCAGATCATCACCTCCCGGGCGACTCATCGCCTGGGGGATCTGTCGGGTTGTCGGGAGGAGGAGCGGGTGACGGTTGGGGGCTTGGTCCGAGAGGTGAAGGCGATCACCACCCGCAAAGGAGAACCGATGGCCTTTGTTACCCTGGAAGATCATTCCACGCAGGTGGAGGTGGTGGTGTTTCCCCGGACTTTGCGCCAATTCCGTTCTCTTTTGCAGACCGACCAGGCGGTCTTGGTGACCGGTCGGATCAATGGTCATGAACAGGGGAACAAAGTGTTGGCGGATCGTGTGGAAGACTTGCAGTCGCTTCCAAAACCGCAACCGGAGCGGGTCCAGGAAGCCCAGGGGGAAGCGACGGTCTATATCCGGATTCCTTCAGGGAGCGAAGGGCCCGAGGTACTCGGGCGCCTGAAACGTCTCTTGCTCTCTGACAGGGGAGGAGTGCCGGTGCGGCTTTTTTATGAAGGGAGCGGGAAGTTGTTGGAGCTTCCAGTGGACAGATATGGAGTTCTTCCTTCCGATGCATTGAAAAGACAGGTGGAGGGCATACTGGGAACGCATTCTTTCCGCATGGGAGTCTCTTCCCGCACCTCAGGTGGGCGGGAATCATAGAATGTTCCATGATCGGGATGAAGAAGGTGGTACCTTTTGTTTTACCGCCATGTGGTGGAACTCCTGAACCGGAGGGGGGTCACCTTGGAGTCGATTGCAGCGATCGCTTTTTCTCTACAACATCCTTATAACGACAAATTGGAGCGGCAGGAATGTCTGGAGAGTGTGGAACACGTGTTGCGCAAGCGAGAGGTGCAAAACGCTCTGATCACCGGGGTGGCCCTGGATGAATTGGCAGAACGTCAAGAACTTCCCCCACCCTTGCAAAAGATGATGGAAGTGGACGAACCTCTGTACGGCATTGATGAAATTTTGGCTCTCTCCATTACCAACGTTTATGGAACGATCGGATTGACGGGTTTCGGCTACTTGGATAAAACCAAGCAGGGCATTCTGAGGAAACTGAACAATCACGACGGTGGCATCCACGTCTTCCTCGACGATCTAGTGGCCGGCATCGCCGCCGCGGCTTCCGCCCGCATCGCCCATGAATACCCGGATATGGATCGCTATCGGGAGGATCTCAACCTCTACGAAGAAGGACCGGTGGAGTAACCGGTCTTTTTGCAGGGGGCATGGACTTCAGGACGTTATTTCTGTGAAAATCGCACTCAATCCTACCTGTCACGGTTCTGGGGAATGTAATAGGTCGTATCAGGGCTGTGGTGAACCCTAAAGTGGATGATGGGAACAAAACTTTCCTTCGCTCTTCCCCTGGCTTTCATCGTAAAATATCGTTTGAGGGGACGGAGATGGTGGGAGGGCTCCGATCTCTTGCAAAGAACGCAAAGGCTCTTCACCGTCCCCCCATCCCGACCTTATTTCCTGCCTAAAATAGGACTCATCAACATGCCTGAGGTCGTATATCAACCTTGATGTGTATAATGGTGAGGAGGATTTTCTCTCTATTGTGGTGTCTTGCTTTGTTTTGTGTGAGATTGCAAGATTGGAGTGATAGTGAACCGGATGACGATGTAAAGGGCTTGTTGCTCTACCCTATCGACAATGGTATAGAATGGAACAGGGGATCCAGTTGTCTAAATTCATTGAATTTGGGGCTAAAGTGATTGGGAGATCTGATTTGGAACCGGATCATTGGCTGTGGTTAGCGGAAGATGAGTCTTTTTTACGATAAACAGGATAGGAGACAAAGTCAGGCGTGTTGATGATTAGTTCAGGGCTGTTGATTAACCAGAAAATGGGCAGTGGAAGGGAGTCGTGTGCTGCCATAGCGAGACCTGGGAGCGGTAGCGACCCTGGCGAGACTTGTGCCCTGTGGGTGCAAAGCGATCTTTGTACCACGGGCACTACAATTTGAAATTAGGGATGCGCCACAGGCACTACACTCTCGATGGGCTGAAGCCCTGGAATAAAGGTAG
>CAUGKZ010000257.1 GCA_959600065.1 uncultured Kroppenstedtia sp.
CGAAATTCTTGGCATTAACTTGCAGGGAAACCACCATCCATGTGGAATATGTGAAGTACATCATCTCTGGAAATGGGTGGTGAAGAAGGTTGGAAATTACGGATGTTCGACTTCGCCGGGTCACTCGTGAAGGAAGAATGCGGGCGATCGCTTCGATTACGATCGACGGCGAGTTTGTGGTGCATGATATCCGGGTGATTGACGGCAACAATGGCATGTTTGTGGCCATGCCGAGCAAGAGAAGGCCGGACGGGGAATTCAGGGATATCGCACACCCCATCTCGCCGGATTCCCGGGAAAAAATCGAAATGGCTGTCTTGAGTGAATACCACCGGGCCGGTGAAGAGGTGGATCCTGCGGTGGAGGGGAGTGCATAGTCCGCCACCGGAATCTATCGCCCGGCCGGAGTTGGATTCAGACAGAAGAAGAAAAGCATGACGACGACAGGGAGATCCGGCTGATCCCTGTCGCTTTTTTTGTTTACCCCTTGGCTACGTGTGGTTCTTGCAATGACGGTACCTTTGGGATATAGTCGGATGTGGAGTTTTGATAGAATATCGGGGGGCTTCTCTCTGATGGAAAATTTATTTGCCGTCGTTTTGGCTGCGGGCAAAGGAACCCGCATGAAGTCCAAGAAGCACAAAGTGTTGCATCCGGTTTGCGGGAAGCCGATCATCGATCATATTATCGAACTGTTGATCGACCTCGGAACCGACGAACGCGTTGTCATTGTAGGGCATCAAGGGGAAACCGTTGCGAGTCACTTAGAAGGGCGAGCCTCTTTGGTCCGTCAGGATCAACAGTTAGGCACTGCCCATGCTGTCATGCAGTCAGCACCGTTGCTGGCGGACAAGGACGGGGTGACCTTGGTGATGAACGGAGACCATCCGCTGTTTACCCGGAGGACCCTGGCCCAACTGGTTCAGTCACACCGGGAAAGCGGTGCCGCTGCCACGATCTTGACGGCGGTGCTCCCAGATGCTACCGGGTACGGTCGCGTGATCCGCAGAAGTGACGGGACCGTGGACCGGGTGGTGGAACACAAGGATGCCACTGCAGAAGAACGGAAGGTGCAGGAGATCAGCACAGGAACATTTTGCTTCGATAACCGACTTTTGTGGGATGCGCTTTCAAAAGTGAGCAATGATAATAAGCAAGGAGAGTATTACCTGCCGGATGTGATTGGTATCCTGAATCAGGAAGGCCATCCGATTGGAGCCCAGGCGATGGCGGATCCGGCAGAGGCCGGGGGAGTCAACGATCGGATCCAACTGGCGGCGGCGGAAAAAGTGATGCAAAGACGCATTCTCCATGAACATATGATGGAGGGTGTCACCATCACAGACCCGGACAACACCTATATTGAGGCGGGTGTGGTAATCGGTGAAGATACGGTGATCCACCCAGGAAGTATTCTCCGGGGGCGAACCCGGATCGGCACCGATTGCGTCATCGGCCCTTATGCGGAGTTGACGGATTTAGAAGTAGAGGATGGAGGAATCATCCGCCATTCTGTCCTGCAAGGAAGCCAAGTGAAAAAGCAAGCTACAGTGGGCCCTTACACTTATGTGCGCCCCGGCTCCACTCTTGGGGAAGAGAGCAAGGTGGGCTGTTTTGTGGACGTGAAGAACACATCCCTCGGTAGAAAAAGCAAGATTTCCCATTTGGGATATGTGGGGGATGCCCAGGTGGGGGAAGAGGTCAACATCGGCTGTGGTGCCATAACTGTGAACTATGATGGAAAGAATAAACACCAGACGGTGATCGAAGACGGCGCCTTTGTCGGATGCAATGTCAACATGGTGGCACCAGTTACGATTGGCAAGGGAGCCTATGTCGCAGCAGGCTCCACCATCCACCGAGACGTTCCGGAAGATGCACTGGCCATTGCCCGGGAACGCCAGACCAATAAACCCGAATACGCAAAAAAACTTCGTCAAAAAGGCTGAACATGAACTGATATTTCTTAATATGGCTGGAGGGTTGGGGGAAGATGTCCACAGAAACACAGAGGCGTTTGCAAGTTTTCAGCTGTAATTCCAATCCGGTGTTAGCTCAGGAGATTGCCGAGCATGTGGGGGTTCCCTTGGGTAAAGCAGTTATCGGCAGTTTCAGCGATGGGGAGATTCATGTCCGACTGGATGAAAGTGTTAGGGGTTCCGATGTCTATGTGATCCAATCCACCTGTCATCCGGTCAACCAGAATCTCATGGAGCTGTTGGTGATGGTGGATGCATTGAAACGGGCATCGGCTCGGACGATCAATGTGGTAATCCCTTATTACGGTTATGCCCGCCAAGATCGGAAAACCCGGGCTCGGGATCCGATTACAGCCAAATTGGTGGCCAACCTGATTGAAACAGCCGGTGCAGACCGGATGATCACAATGGATCTGCACGCCACCCAGATTCAAGGTTTTTTCGATATTCCTGTGGACCATCTGCTGGGTGTGCCAATCTTGGGTGATTATTTCATTCAGAAGAAATTAGAAGATCCGGTAGTGGTTTCCCCCGACCATGGCGGGGTGATCCGGGCTCGCAAACTAGCAGAGCGACTAGAAAGCCCGATTGCCATTATTGACAAGCGCCGTCCGGAGCCCAATGTGGCCGAAGTGATGAATATTGTCGGTGATGTGAAAGGAAAGCGTTGTATTATTATCGATGATATTATCGATACGGCAGGAACGATTGCACTGGCAGCCAATGCCCTGATTGACTATGGTGCCAAGGAAGTGTACGCCTGCTGTACTCACCCGGTTTTCTCCGGCCCGGCCATCCAACGGATCCGGGATTCCCAGATCACCGAGATGGTGGTAGCCAATACCATCCCCCTTCCTGAAGAAAAGCAGTTGGACAAGATCTCCGTGCTGTCTGTCGCTTCCCTGATTGGTGAGGCGATCATTCGGGTGCACGAAGAGCTGTCTGTGAGCAAACTCTTCGACTGAATGAACCGACCGGTGTTTATCCTCCTTGATTAAAGGGAATGAATGTTACAGGTCAGGGCTGTTGATTAACAAGGAAGGGACCGTGTGCTGCCAAAGCGTTCTCATGCGTTACAATCTCGATGGGCTGAAGCCCTGAGATAGAAGGTGCCATCCTACTTAGCGTAGAAGTCTGACGAGAGGACGGGGCGTTAGGGGCAACATTCATCCGATGTTGCTGACCTCCTGGTTTTGCCCCTGCCCGAGGGTCAGATACGGAACGGACCATCTCTACTTCTTTGGGGGATGGCATCAGAGAGCCTGGTAGAATACGATCTCCCTGCCTGAAATATGGATAATCAACACGCCTGGTTACAGGTATGTATCACGTTCATTTCCATGAAGGAGGAAATCTGTCCATGGCCTATCCAATCGCCGTAACTTTTCGGGAGAAAGACCCACGTTCTGTGCTGACGAAACTACGTCGGGAAGGACGGGTACCAGCTGTTGTGTACGGCAAAGGAATGGAAAATGAGCTGATTCAACTAGAAGCTGGTCAGGTAATTAAGATGCTGCAACAGGAAGGAACCTCGGCGATTTACGAACTTCAATACCCTGGTGGTAAATCCCGGCAGGTCATGATTCGTGAACTGCAACAGGATCGAATCAAAGACAAAATCATTCATATCGATTTCAACGAAGTAAAGTTGGACCAACCTTTCGATACAGAAATTTATATTGAATTGACCGGCGAGCCGATCGGGGTGAAAGAGGGGGGAGTGCTGCAACATCAGCTCCGCAACGTGCAAATCCGTTGCCTTCCCGCTGATCTCCCCGACAGACTGGAAGGGGATATCACCCAGCTCAACATCGGTGACACCCTAACGGTCGGGGAGTTGCCGATCCCAGATCGAGTGGAATTGCTCACGGATCCCGAAGAGACGGTGGTTTCCATACTCCCTCCCCGGATGGAACAGAGTACGGAGGAAGAAGAGGAGACAACAGAT
>CAUGKZ010000258.1 GCA_959600065.1 uncultured Kroppenstedtia sp.
CATATACGGACCCACCAGCGCCATCAACACGAGCAACAGAATGACAACGAGTCCACCCATGGCCAGCCAGTTTTTCCGCAAACGGATCCATGCATCCTTCCAGTAAGAAACCCTGGGACGCCGGATCGCCTCTGCTTCTTTTTGCCTTCTCTCCACCCGTTGAAATTTCTCCGCTGGAATCGCCACGGATTAACTCGCCTCCTTCCCGCTCAGTTTGATGCGGGGATCAATCCAGCCGTACAACAGATCTACCAAGAAATTCATTAGAATCAAGAATGCCGAGTAAAAAATGGTAACCCCCATAATCACCGGATAATCCCGGTTTGTAATGCTCTCCACAAAATACTTACCCAACCCCGGAATCGCAAATATTTGCTCCACCACAAAGCTTCCGGTCAAGATCGCCGCCGTCAATGGGCCCATGATGGTCACCACCGGAATGATCGCATTACGCAAAGTGTGGCGGCTCATCACCCGGATCGGCGGAAGGCCTTTAGCCCGAGCTGTCCGGATGTAATCCTGACCGATCACTTCCAACATGCTGGACCGTGTCAGGCGGGTGACCAAGGCCAGAGGGGAAAAGGCCAGGACGATGGAAGGCAGGATGGTTTTATCGAATTCTCCCCATCCCCATACCGGCAACAGATCCCATTTCATACCGAAGTATTTCTGAAACAGTGGTGCCAGCACAAAAGCAGGCACCGATAATCCGATCACCGCCAACACCATCAGAATGTAGTCAGGTAGTCGATTTTGCCGGACAGCCGCGACCATTCCCATCACAATTCCCGCCACTAAGGCCACCAAAATCGATTGTAGCCCCAACTGAGCGGAGACAGGAAATCCCTCTTCCAAAATGTCGTTCACCGTTCGCGTCGTGCTTTTGATGGAGATTCCCAGATCAAATTTCGCAAGATTACCTATATATTGGACATATTGCGCCGGTAGCGGCTTGTCCAAGCCATATTTCGCCTTCATGTTCTCCATGGTTTGCTTGGGCAACTTTTTCTCCGAAGTGAACGGATCCCCCGGAATCGAATGCATCAGAACAAAAGTGAGGGAAGCGATCAACCATAAGGAGATCAGCATCAACACCAGACGTTTTCCCACATATCGGAGCAAGTTCTCCACCTCCCACCATCCATGGGACAGACCAAGTCACCCGCCCGAGGTGGGTGACTTGGCTCCCCAACAAAGTCCAATTTACTTCTCGAGCAGATAGGCATCTTCATAAAATACACTGCCGTCAAGCGCCCGGTACACGTTCTTCACGTAATCTTTATCCATGTAAACCCGGGTATACCAGTACAAAGGTGCCACCGGCATCTCATCCATCAAGATGTCCTCAGCCTCGTGTAGCGCCTGCATCCGCACCTTCTGATCTGCTGTCGATTTCGCTTTCTCGATCAGCCCATCAAATTTCTTGTTGCTGTACTTGGGATCATTGTTACCGGAATCGGTCATATACACATCCATGAAGGTCATTGGATCGATGTAATCGGGCAACCAGCCAAAGCGGGCAAAATCATAATCGCCGGCGGTCTTCCGCTCGATGAAGACCTTCCACTCCACATTGCCCAGTTTGACATTGACACCCAGGTTTTTCTTCCACATCTGCTGCAAGGCTTCCGCAATCTTCTTGTGACCTTCATCAGTGTTGTAAAGATAGGTCATCTCGGGCATCTTTTTCAGGCCTTCCTCTTTCAGCCCTTCTTCCAGTAGCTTCTTGGCTTCGTCAGCTTGGGCGGTAGGCTCGATATACTTGCCATGTACTTCAGCAAAATCTTTATTTGCAGCAAAGTCCGGCATTCCCCAGGGCACCCAACCGTTGGCAGGCTCTTGTCCCCCCTCTAGCACATTCTCCACAATCTGTTTTCGGTCGATGGCCATGGAGAAGGCTTTTCGCACCTTTTTGTTGTTGAAGGGTTTCTTTTTAGTGTTGAATTCCACCGTATACGTGGCGATCTGCGGTTCTCCTTTCGCTTCTCCGCTATCCAACAGTTTCTTGGTCAGATCCGCTGGCACGATATTGCTGTTGGAGGAATCTACATCCCCTGTCTGGAACATCTGATAGCCGGTTTTTTGCTCCGCAATAAAGGGCATGTTGATCTGGGTCAGTTTCACCTTGTCCGCATCATAATACTTATCATTTTTCTCCAGTACAATCTTAGAATCGTGCTTCCAACTCTTTACCTTGAAAGGACCATTACATACATAACTGTCCGCTTCACTGGCCCAGTCCTTGTTTTTCTCAACCACCTTTTTCGGTACCGGCTTCAATGAATAGAAAGTGGTCAGACCGAGAAAGTAGGGAGTCGGTTGTTCCAGTTGAACCTCCAAGGTTTTGTCATCTACCGCTTTGACGCCTACCTCTTCAGATTTAGCTTCGCCTTTGTTATACTTTTCCCCATTTTTCAAATAAAAGAGTTGATAAGCATAAACCGCCCCGTTTTTCGGGTCCAGCATCCGTTTCCACGCATATTCAAAATCCTCTGCGGTGACAGGATCCCCGTTGGACCATTGGGCATCCCGGAGATGAAAGGTGATTTGGGTCATATCCTCGTTGGCATCCCACTTTTCCGCGAGTCCCGGAACCGGTTTCCCTTTTTTGTCCATTTTGGTGAGGCCTACCATCGTCTGGGATAAAACATCCCCTGAAACGCTGTCCTTCGCCTCCATGGGATCCAGCCCCGGCGGTTCACTGGGGATATTGCCCAATGTGATCTCCTGATCCTCCGCCAGTTTTCCTTTTCCCCCTTTGCCCGCGCTGCTGCCTCCCCCGCAAGCGGCCAGAAAGGCCATGCTGCAGACGACCAACAGTGCGATTCCCCTGGAAATCCCTTTGCCCATGACTAATTCAACCCCCTTGAAATCAGTGTCCGGATCGAAATCGTCCCGGTCTCCATCCGATAAGACTAAACGATGATGACCCATTCCATCGGACGACTCCACCCAAATCCATATAACTATATTCTCAGTTCGCCGGAAAAATCCTTCCCAATAATCCAACCTTTCCCCCATTGCTCATTATTTTTTTAAATAAAAATCGTCTGAAAGGGGATAACTCCCTTCCAGACGATTGTAAAGTCGACAGCAGCGATTCCTTTATAAATTCGCAGTCGCCAGCACTGACTCCTTCACATCCAGTTCAAAGACTGTGTGGAGCTCTCGTACCGCCTGGCCCGCCTGTTCTCTGGGGATGACGCAGGAGATTTTGATTTCCGAGGTGGAGACCATCTTAATCCGAATACCAGCATCTGACAAAGAGGTGAACATCTTGGCCGCCACCCCCGGATGAGTGACCATTCCAGCACCCACAGCAGACACTTTGGCCAACCCTGTTTCCGATAAAAGTTTCAGGTGACCTAACTCTTTCTGATGCTTTTCAATCACTTGACCCGCGGGCTCCCACTCCTGCTCCTGTACACTAAAAGCTACGTCGATCCGCTCATCATCATGTTCACTGGTAACAATCATATCCACATTGATCTGAGCCTCCGCCAGCTTCTGAAACAGCTGGGTCAGAGTCTCTGTGCGGTTGGGAAGTCCCAGCACTTTGATGCGGGCCACATCCAGATCATGGGCTACACCCCTGACATTCAATTCTTCTTCCATGCTGTCCGCCTCCTTCACCCAGGTTCCTTCCTCTTCCACAAAACTGGACCGAACTACCAGCGGCACCTGGTGGGTCATCGCACATTCAACGGATCGAGGGTGGAGCACCCCTGCCCCCAGATTGGCTAATTCCAACATTTCCTCAAAACTGATTTCGGAAAGTTTGCCCGCTCTCGGTGCGATCCGTGGATCTGCCGTGAACACTCCTGTCACATCTGTATAGATCTCACATCGATCCGCCTGCAGTGCCGCCGCCAATGCGACTGCCGTGGTATCAGAGCCCCCCCTGCCTAGGGTGGTGATCTCCCCA
>CAUGKZ010000259.1 GCA_959600065.1 uncultured Kroppenstedtia sp.
CCCCTGTACCAGCTCCTCTGTCACTGTAGGCCAATAGGGGTGAAGGGAGGTCGCTCCCATCCAGGCGGCGTAATTCCATGGCTCGATCAGATGAGCCATATACAGCAGGGCGATATCCGCGTCGGGTTGTTTCTCCTTGATTCGCCGTAGACTGTAGTGATTAAAGGAGGAGAAGACCGTCTTCTGAGCCAGGTCGTATTGGGAAATCAGTTCCAGCACCTTCTCCTCCAATCCAGGATAAGGAAACTTATTGTTCTTTAACTCAATGTTCAACCACAGGTTTCGATCTGCCACCAACTCCAGCACCTCATGGAGCAGGGGAATCTTCTCCCCGGCAAATTCTTTTGCAAAGCGGCTACCCGCATCCAAACGGCGGAGCTCCTCCAGGGTCAGCTTCCGTACCTTTCCCTCGCCGTCGGTCGTTCGATTCACGGTTTCATCGTGAATCACCACGACCTCCCCGTCTTTGGTCAAGTGCACATCCAACTCCAACCCGTCCGCCCCGGCCTGCGCCGCCTCTCGAAAGGCCGCCATGGTGTTTTCTGGAGCCACAGAAGAAAATCCACGATGAGCAAAAATACGTATGGAGTCCATATATAGTCCCTTCTTGTTAAAAAGCTTTCCGAATCTACTTGGGTTACAGGCTGCATTGGCGTCCTTGAATCGCGCCTTCAATCAGCTGCAAACGTTGTGTCCATTCCAGACCCGCCTGTCTTAGCCTTCCACCCGATTGCTGAGAGATCCGATCCCCTCGATCTTCACTTGAATCTCATCTCCAGGCAACAACGGCGACACCCCACTCGGCGTGCCGGTCAGGATCACATCCCCTGGCTCCAGAGGAAAAACGGCAGAGATCGCTTCCACCAGAACCGGTACAGAAAAAATCATGTCTTTCGTCTGCCCATCCTGACGGACCTCCCCGTTCACCGTCAGACGAATACCGAGGTTGGAAGGATCCAGATCGGTTTCGATCCAAGGTCCCAGGGGTTTAAAGCTGTCGAAGGATTTGGCTCGGGTGTATTGTCCATCCTTTTCCTGCAGGACCCGGTTGGAAACATCGTTTCCGCAAGTATAACCGAAGATATATTCCATTGCACGGTCCTGAGGAATTTGTTTGCCTTTTTTGCCGATCACCACCGCCAGCTCCGCCTCATGGTCAATCCGGTCTTTCCGGTTGGGCAACCGGATGCTCTCTCCCGGACCGATCACCGCCGTTGGTGATGCGAGGAACATCAGGGGCTCTTCAGGAACCGGTTTTCCCCCTTCGGCGGCATGAGACACATAGTTACGACCGATCAAAATCAGCTTGTTGGGCTTCAGCGGGCTCAACAACCGAATTTCATGCCAGGGAATCTCTTCCTCACAGATCGTGAAAGATCCGAACAAACTCCCTTTCAGGGGTTGGATACGCTCCCCTTGTAAAATGCCGTATCCGATTTCCCCTTCCTTTTCATAACGAAGAATTTTCAACGTCAGTTCCCCCTCAATGTATAAGGAGGCGTCCCTGCCGGTTGGCATGGACGCCCCTGATGGATAGAGAATGGATCATTTCATTTGCCTGTCAAATTGCATCGCTAATTGGGCGAGAGTCCGGACTGCCACACCGGTGGAGCCTTTGGGATGAATGCCCTTCTCTTGGTTCGATTCCGCCGTTCCAGCAATATCCAGATGAACCCAAGGGGTCTTCTCTGCGAAATGTTTCAGGAACATCCCGCCCTGGATGGAGCCAGCAGGGCCACCCCCTTCATTTTTCAGATCAGCCACTTCACTTTTCAGGTATTCCTCGTACTCTTCAAACAAAGGTAGTTCCCACATCTTTTCCCCAGCCACCCGAGCGGCAGCCTTCACCTCTTCTGCCCATTTCTCATCATTGGTCATCAGACCGGTGGTGATGTATCCCAGAGCCGTAACCACCGCACCGGTCAAGGTGGCCACATTGACCAAGGAAGTGGCTCCCAAGCGACGAGCATAAGCTAGTCCGTCTGCCAAGATCAGCCGGCCTTCTGCGTCGGTGTGATGGATTTCGATCGTCTTCCCACTGAAAGAAGAGATGACATCCCCCGGTCGGTAACCGTTGCCGTTGATCATATTTTCACAGGTGGGAATAACGGCGGTCACGTTGCAATGAGGCTTCAAAGCCCCGATGGCCTCCATCGCTCCCAACACAGCGGCAGCACCGGCCATATCCCCCTTCATGTCTCCCATGCCCCGTCCCGGTTTCACCTGGATGCCGCCAGAGTCAAAAGTGACTCCTTTGCCCACCCAGCCGAGAATCTCCTTGGACTCCGGAGCTCCCCGGTAATGGAGCACAATCATGCGCGGTACCTCCGCGCTGGCTTTGGAAACGGAGAGAAGTGCATCCATACCCAACTCATTCAGCTTTTGTTCATCTAAAACTTCTGCCTCAATCCCATGTCGATTCGCGATTTCCAAGGCCCGCTCCGCCAGGATGGAGGGGGTCAATTTATTAGCCGGTTCATAGGTAAGATCCCGGGCGGTGTTGGTGGCGGCGGCAAAGACACGCCCCCGTTCAATACCCGCTTCAAATGCGGAATCGGTCACCCCTGGCATCACCAACCAGACCGTTTCAAGAGCTCTCTCCTGCTCTTGTTTCTGTTTATATCCCTGATAGCGATAAACGCCCAACTCAAAACCTTCCACCACGGCTTGCACCAAATCAGCCGGATTCCAGCGATTGTTCAATGTCGGGGAACAGGCGACGGTCAGCTGTTTAACCCCAGCGGCTCGCGCTTTGCGTGAGGCGATGGCCATCCCGTTTCTCATCTTGTCCAAGTCGAGCTTGCTGCACTTGCCCAGCCCCAGCACCAAGAGGCGTTTGGCAGGGATTTTCCCCCAATTGTGAACAAGTGTCACTTCTCCGTATTTCCCAGAGATCTCCCCTTCTGTCACCAGTCCAGAAATCCGGTGATCCAGGGCTGCATCCACCTCTTGGGTGCAACCCTGCAAGGAGTCTTCTCCCTCGGTATGGACCACCAGCAAACAGTCCGTAACCAACGTTGCCAAAGCTTCCTTGGTCACTTTCCACTCCATTAGGAATCCCTCCCGCATCTTTATTTATTTCGCGGATTCAATCATAGTAAAAAAGTGTATCTTCGATAAGAAGACACACTTTTTTCTTCGACAAGGACCTATAAGGCTCCTCTTTATTGAATTGTTTTATTTTTTTACAACGCTTCTAACATCATCATTTCTCGGCGAAGTTCCCGCAGACGGGATTTGCACTGTTCCACCCGGTGGGGATTGTTTTCAACCATCGCCTCATGCAACAGGGCCAGCTCGTAATCCAACTCAAGACGAAGGACAGGGATCCGTTTTTCCGGCTCCCGACAACGATAGGCCTTGATCACATCTTCCATGGTCACGCTGCACCCCTTTTTAGGTTGGTATTTGTTTGAATTTCCCACCACCCGGGCTGATGGGAGCTTCACCGATGTCCAACATTTGGCATCCGTTGATTCTGGCTACAGGATGCCCCCTTCCCTTTGGAAATAAACCCATCTCCCTTATTGAATATTTTTTCTAATCAATTTACGCAATCGAACCGATTAGGGGCACGGTATTCGCACACGCTTGCCAACCTTTGGTTTCGTGTTCATTATGTTAATATAAATGGGACAATGGGTGGCGAAAGGATGGATTCAAAATGAAAGGATTTGAGGACAGGGATTTCGAGGTGTTCACCATCGACGGATTGGAACCCCGGATGGAAGGATTGAAAGAGAGGATTCGCCCCAAACTGGCGTCGATTGGAGAGACTCTCGCTCCCTATCTCACCCGTCGGACCGGGGAAGAGATGTTCATCCATGTGGCCAAACATGCCCGACGGACCGTACATCCTCCCGATGAAACTTGGGTCGCTTGGT
>CAUGKZ010000260.1 GCA_959600065.1 uncultured Kroppenstedtia sp.
TCCCGGCGCAACTGTTCTTCAATCAGGCCTACTTTCCGGTTGATCTCTTTCATCAACCGGAGGTGTTCAGCCATCATCTGTTTGACCGCTTCCGGAAGCATTTGTGTCTGGGCAGGCATCGGTGTCTGCATACTCCGCTGAAAATGTTGTTGAAAATAGGGATACAATCCTCTCCCCCCTCTCCAAATTGTACGGGATCAGTCTATGCAAAAAACACCTGCCGTGAGAGGGAGCATTCATAAAAAGCACAAAAAAGCCCTTTCCTTCGGGAAAGGGCTCGATCAAGTTATCTGCCGAGAGGACCTCGTCTGTTTCCCCCACGGCGGAACCGCGGGCCATCCAAAACTTCTTTCATGATGATCGCCTGCTTCATACTTCTCTGATTGATATCAGAGATGAGCGGGTGGGATGGGACGGTTTTCTTTTTGACGGGTATCGGTGGATCCGATTCTATCCGGATCGTGGGAGTGCCACTCTTCTCCTCTGGAATGAGTCGCTCCTTGGCTTCGATGATAGAAGGTCCCTTTTCCATCTGTTGCTTCCGCTTCCGAGGTTCATCTGGAGAGGTCGGAGACTCAGGTGAGCGACGGGCCTCCTCGCCTTTGTCGCCTCCTCGCCGAAACAGACGTGACAGCCCAGCCAAGACCAAGTAGATCAACAGGACGGTCACAATTCCATTGGAAAACAGGATCTCCAAAAGCTCCATCAGAACACCTCCTCCCGGTGATCACCCCAATGGCGACCGATCAATTCTCTTCCTCGTCCCCTTTGGAAATGGACTTGCGCATATCTGTGTCAGCTGCGATGTTCTGTAGATTGTAATAGTCCATCACACCCAGTTTTCCGCTTCGGAGCGCTTCAGCCATTGCCATCGGCACTTCTGCCTCCGCTTCCACCACTTTGGCACGCATCTCTTCGACCCGGGCGCTCATCTCTTGCTCTTCAGCCACGGCCATCGCCCGCCGTTCTTCAGCTTTTGCCTGAGCGATTTTCTTGTCGGCTTCCGCTTGGTCGGTTTGCAGTGTAGCCCCGATGTTTTTACCCACATCCACATCGGCGATATCGATGGACAAAATCTCGAAGGCGGTACCGGCATCCAATCCCTTCTCCAATACAGTGTTGGAGATCAAATCGGGGTTTTCCAGCACCTCTTTGTGACTGTTGGCGGAACCGTTGGTAGTGACGATCCCCTCACCCACCCGGGCGATGATCGTCTCTTCACCAGCACCCCCGACGAGACGATCGATATTAGCCCGCACGGTCACTCGGGCGATTACTTTTACTTCGATTCCGTCTTTAGCGACGGCGGACACCACCGGAGTCTCAATCACTTTCGGGTTGACGCTCATCTGAACGGCTTCCAGCACATCCCGGCCAGCCAGATCGATGGCAGCAGCCCGTTCAAACATCAGGTCGATATCCGCCCGTTGGGCAGCGATCAGAGCGTCGACGACGCGGTCCACATTCCCACCGGCTAGGTAGTGAGTTTCCAGCATCTCAATGGTGACATCCAGCCCAGCCTTACGCGCCTTGATTAGCGGGTTGACAATCCGAGAAGGGACAATACGCCGCAGACGCATCCCAATCAGGGTGGTGAGTCCCACATAAACCCCTGACGCCATCGCGGAAATCCACAACATCACCGGTACAAAGGTGAACAGGATCGAAAGAGCAACAATGGCGATCACTGCAATAAACAAGATCCCTATTAACTCCATGAACATCCTCCTTAGAACTGATTATCGGGACTCGGGCTCCGTCCCCTTTTCTGACTCAGAAAGCACCCGCACCACCACGCGATGTCCCTCAACATCCACCACTTTCACCGGCGTGTGTGGCGGGATGAATCCTCCTTCACTCACTACGTCTACCCGTGATCCTTCGATGGCTGCGGTTCCCGAGGGACGAAGGGGGCTGAGCGCTTTTCCTTGTTTGCCCATCAACTCCCGGTATCCCGGTTGGGTCACATATCCTGTAGCATTCTCCTGGACCGAGTGGAGGACGAGTCGTTTCAAGCCGCCCCTGAGACCAAAATGACGGATCGCGATGATCACCCCCACCACCGTCAACAGCAAGACAATCACGAGAGTCGCCAAACCGAATACCAGATCGGCGGCAGCGGTCACGACCGCCACGGCTAGGGACACTAAGCCAAGGATACCAAAGATACCGAACCCAGGAACAAAAATTTCAATCAATAAGAGAATGAGACCCGCAGCAAACAGGACAAAGTTTTCTACTCCGGCCAGTCCAGCTAGATAGTGACCGAAGAAATAGAGGCCAAAGGCGCTGAGCCCGATCAAGCCGGGCAGGCCAAATCCAGGGGTAAAAATTTCAATGGCCAGACCGGCCAAGCCTATCAAGAACAAGACCGGAATCACATAGGGGCTTGTAACGAATCTCGCCAATTTTTCACTCCAGGTCTGATCCACCCGAACAACATCCGATGAAGAAGCATCAACAAAACGGAGTACCTCCGCATCTCCCTTCACCATCTGATCCGCCATCTTCCATTGAACAGCCTGGTTGGCGGAGAGGCTGACCAGTTCCCCTTTTTTCTTCAACCCTTTGATCTCCAGATTCCGATCCACCATGCCAGCGGCAATCTCAGGATCCCTGCCCTGGGCTTCCGCCGCTGCACGCATATTGGAAGCCCAGAAGGACACCGCTTTGGGATCTGCCTTCTCTCCCGTGAGGGTCCGAGGCTCCGCCGCTCCCATCGCACTTCCCGGGGTCATCAAGATCTGATCCGCATTCAAGGCGATGTAAGAACCAGCGGAAATCGCCTCCCCTTTGATGTATACCGTTACCGGGATGTCGGATGAACGGAGTAGCTTTCCAATCTCCAAAGCAGCTTCCACATCCCCCCCGAGGGTATCCATCTCGAGAATGATCGCCTCTGCCCCCGCCTCATCTGCCTCCTGGAACCCTCGCTCGAGGAACCGGGCCAGCCCCTGTTCCACTTCTTGATCCAAGGGAATCCAATACACCGCCTGGCTATGACTCGGATCTGAATCGGCTTCTACTACTGAGATCACCGTAGTGAGGGTGATAAAACAGAGCAAAAGGAGCAACCCCGCCCGACTCATCTGTTCCATCCTTTCCCCCCCATCCATATCTACGGTTTAGTCAGGTAAAAGTTTCACATTTTTATTTTAACCCTGAACATGGAAAAAACACAGCGTGAAAACCGCTGTGTTTTACTGCAGTCCTTCCTGAACCAGCCGGTTGACCCACTTGCCATCGGCACGTCCCTTCACCTGGGGCATGACTGCTTTCATCACTTTTCCCATGTCGGCTTTGGAGACAGCACCGGTGGAGGCGATCGCTTCTTGAACGATCTTCTTCAGTTCTGCTTCTGTCAGCTGCTCAGGCATGTATTTTTCCAAAACCGCGATCTCATCCCTTGCTTTTTGGGCAAGATCTTCCCGTCCCGCCTGTTCAAACTCCTGAAGGGAGTCCTTCTGCTGTTTCAACTCTTTGGTCACGACGTCCAGGACTTCCTCTTCAGTCAGAGGATGCTTCAGCTCGATCTCCCGGTTCTTGATGGATGATCGAACCATCCGAATGATAGTCAGGGCGGTCTTGTCTTTGTTTTTCATCGCAGTTTTCATATCTTGATTCAACTGCTCCATCAGGTTCACCAGACCTGCACCTCACTGAATTATTTCCGTTTCCGGGCAGCGTCAGACTTCTTTTTCCGTTTGACGCTGGGCTTTTCATAGAACTTGCGCTTCTTCAGTTCCCGCATCGTCCCGTCTTTAGCGATGGACTTCTTGAAGCGGCGCAACGCTTTGTCCAGCGATTCGTTTTTACGAACGTGAACTTCCGCCATGGTTATCCCTCCCTCCGCGGGTGTAATGATTCACCCGTGGGA
>CAUGKZ010000261.1 GCA_959600065.1 uncultured Kroppenstedtia sp.
GCCTGCAGGACGGTGATCAACGGACACAGATACACCTGGGCCATCCACCGGGCCAACTGGACCAATTCCGGGGTGAGAGGCGGAGTCAAGTCCATCACCTCCAAAATCGACCGGAGACGATGAGTTTGCGCACGTTCGGGAAAATCAATCACATAGCCGATCCGTTTACGAGGTCCGAAGGGGACCTTGACCCGGCTGCCTACCACGACTTCCGTCTCCAACTCAGGGGGAATGAGATAATCGAAGGGCTTGTCCGTACCGTCAGCCGCTACATCCACCATCACCGCTGCAATCTGTCGGTCATCCATGGTGCAGTCGTTCCCCGATCAGAGCCACCAACCGGTCCGCCACTTCCCTTTTGCTCATCTGCGGAAGGCTGACCACCTCTCCATCGGCATCAAACACCGTGACCCTATTGGTATCCCCGTCAAAGCCGGCACCCGGCAGCGAAACATCATTGGCCACCACCAGGTCCAAGTTCTTTCGGTGCAGTTTGTCCATCGCATGTTGGGCCACCTGTTCTGTCTCCGCCGCAAATCCGACGAGAAAGCGACCTTCTTTCCGCTGACCTGCCTCTGCCAAAATGTCCCGGGTCCGCTTCAGTTCCAACTGCATCCGCTCTCCTGATTTTTTCATTTTCTGCGAAGCTACAGTCTCCGAGGTATAATCCGACACCGCTGCCGCCTTGATGATCACATCACAGGCGGTCATCTCCTCCATCACTGCCCGCCACATCTCTTCGGCAGTCGTTACCTGAACTCGTCTCACTCCAGAAGGCGAGGACAATTCCGTCGGGCCGCTGACCAGCACCGTTTCCGCTCCCGCCCGGACACAAGCTTCAGCGATGGCATATCCCATCTTTCCTGAGGAACGGTTCGACAGATAACGGACAGGGTCCAGAGGCTCCCGGGTAGGCCCCGCCGTAACCAAGACCCGCTTGCCCTGAAGAAGGGATGTCGGCTCCCTCAGCATCTCTGCGATCACTTCCAAAATCCGCTCCGGTTCTTCCATCCGCCCTTGCCCCACATAACCGCAAGCCAATGGACCGGAAGCCGGCTCCACGAAGTGATGGCCCAATCGCTTCAATTTACGAATGTTTTCCTGAACCACCGGGTTTTGATACATATGGACATTCATCGCCGGGGCGATCAGAATGGGAGCCTGGGTGGCGAGCAGGGTGGTGCTGAGCATATCGTCCCCCAATCCATGGGCCATTTTGGCCAGGATGTTGGCGGTGGCAGGGACGATCACAAACAGATCCGCGTGGTCAGCCAGGTCGATGTGAGAAACCACCGAGGGATCCTTCTCTTCAAAAGTATCTACCGCCACCGGATTGCGGGACAAAGTCTGAAAAGTAAGCGGTGTGACAAACTTGGAGGCGGAGCGAGTCAGGATCACCCGCACATCTGCCCCCCGCTGAGCCAATTGACTCACCAGTCCAGCCGCCTTGAAAACGGCGATTCCGCCGGTCACACCCACCACGATACGTTTTCCTATCAAAGTTCTCCCTCCTCTCCGACAAAAAATAACAACCCGAACAGGTTGTTATTTTTTCTTCCCGTCGGCTTCCGACGATGATACCAAGTAATCTTCCGCAATCTCCTCCAAGGCTACACCCACATTCTTATGAGAGCGGGGCTCCAGTTTGGGGCTGGCACCCTCCAGGAGTTGACGGGCTCTTTTCGCCGCCAGGATGACCAGTGTGTATTTGCTGTCCGCTTTGGACATCAATTTATCAATGGACGGATAGAGCATATCAGATTCCCTCCAACCAATCAGGTTGTTCTTTGAAGATCCGGTCCCGCCGATGGTGTTCGGCCACCAGAATGGAACGGATGTGGTGACAGGCACGGGCCACTTCATCGTTGACCACTACATAATCATAGGAATGAATTTGGTTCAATTCCTCCTGCGCCGCTTGCATCCGATCCACCATCACCTGTTCCGACTCCGTTCCGCGACCTTTGATGCGGGCACGGAGTTCATCCATAGATGGCGGAAGCAGAAAAATAAAGACCCCTTCCGGAAAACATTCCTTCACTTGCCTGGCGCCCTGCACCTCGATCTCCAGCAACACATCCTTCCCTTCATCGAGGCGCTCCTCCACAAACTTACGTGGGGTCCCATAGAAATTGTCTACATATCGTGCCCATTCCAGCATTTCACCCTGGTGGATCATCCGTCTGAATTCGTCGTGGGATTTAAAAAAATAACTGATTCCCTCCACTTCCCCCTCCCGGGGGGGACGGGTGGTGGCGGACACCGAGTATACCAGTTCCGGTGCCTGCTGTCTCAAGGCGGAACAAATAGTTCCTTTCCCGGCCCCCGACGGACCGGACAAGACGATCAACAATCCCTTGCCGTTGATTTGAATACCCATAACTCTCCCTTTCTAATCTTCCAGATCCTCTGCTGCATCCTTGCTGGCCAGCCGATGGGCCACCGTCTCTGGCTGGACGGCGGACAGAATCACATGGTCGCTGTCCGTGACGATGACAGCCCGGGTGCGGCGGCCGTATGTGGCGTCAATCAATGCCCCGCGATCCCGGGCCTCCTGGATAATCCGCTTGATCGGAGCCGAATCCGGACTGACGATCGAAATAATCCGGTTAGCGGACACAATATTTCCGAAACCAATATTTATCAGTTTGATACTCAACGTGGAGTACCCTCCTCGATCCAAAAAGATCTTGTTCTCCATCCGCAATCATTATAACCCGTTCACTCGATATTTTGCACTTGTTCTCTCATTTTTTCCAGTTCGCTCTTGGAATCGACCACTTTTTCTGCAATTTGCGCATCATTTGCCTTGGAACCGATGGTATTGATCTCGCGGTTCATCTCTTGCAGGAGGAACTCCAAACGTCTTCCGACGGGCTTTTCTTGTCGGAGAGTCTCCCTGAATTGTCCAATATGGCTGGAAAGACGGGTCACCTCCTCTTGGATGTCCGCTTTGTCTGCAAAGAGAGCTACTTCCGTCAGCAGACGGTCGGGGTCCGGATCGACCCCGCCCAACAGCTCCCGGATCCGTTCCTCCAGTCTTTCGCGGTAATCTAAGACCACTTGGGGGGCCCGACACCTAATTTCTTCCACCCTTTGTGCCAACACTTCGGTACGGTGCAGCAAATCTTCCGCCAATACCCTTCCTTCCCGCTTTCTCATCTCACCCAGGGATTGACATGCTTGTTCCACCGCCGTCAGCAAAGGAGATTGCCATGCTTCAGGATCTGGCTTCTGTTCTTCCGCCTTCAGCACTTCCGGATGATGGAGGAGGTCTGTGAGGGTGAGTTCTCCAGAGATCTCTAACCGCTCTCTTAATTCCTGGGAGGCATGCAGGAGCGAGTCTGTTGCTTCCCAATCTACGATCAGCTTCCTGGAGGCGGCCCTGGCCCCCTCCAGGGTGACGGTTACATCCACCCGTCCCCGTCGAACCCACCGACGCACCTGCTTCTTCACTTCTTCCTCCAAGGCTCCCCATCCAGATGGTAATTTCACCGTCAGCTCCAAAAATCGGTGGTTGACGGAACGAGCCTCCACCGTGAATCGAATCCCTGCGGCATCCGATTCCCCTCGACCATATCCGGTCATGCTGCGAATTTTGGTTTCACTCATCATGAACCCATTCTAATGGATTTGGGAAAAGGGCTCAAGTGAACCGATACCCATTTCTTTCAACGCCCATTGACAGATGATCCCACACCTTATATAGTTGGTTACACGGGTAATCAACCGATCCGGGGGTGAGGTTTTTGATGGATGACAGCCGTCCGATTTTTGTGCAAATTGCAGAACGGATCGAAAACGACATCATTGCGAGGGAACTGCTCGAAGTATCCCATGTTACTTACA
>CAUGKZ010000262.1 GCA_959600065.1 uncultured Kroppenstedtia sp.
GGGAGTCGGCCAGTGGATCAAATACAGGTCCGCATAGTCGATTCCCAGACGATTTAAGCTTTCATCATATGCCTTCAAGGTATTCTCATAACCTTGATCGCTGTTCCAAACCTTCGTCGTGACAAAGAGGTTTTCCCGGGGAATACCGGATTCTTTGATCGCCTTGCCGACACCGGTCTCATTTTTATAAATCATGGCCGTATCGATGGAGGTATAGCCCACTTCCAGTGCTTTGGCCACGGCTGCGGTCACTTGCTCGTCTTCCACTTGCCAAACGCCGAAGCCGAGTTGGGGCATTTTCAAACCATTGTTCAGTGTAACCAGATTCACCATCAAACAGCTCCTTTTTAAAAACTTCGACCCAAAAACAGTATATCACACCCCCCCTTCCCAGATTCAATCCTCTTTTGATACAGTTCAGGCCTCCCATTTTAGCCGGAAAACCCTGCGCTAATCCACGAATTGATGTCCACTCTCAGAGAAGTAACGGACCACTCAAGAATCTTACGAAGTGGGCCCCGTCGCCACCGGATTCTGCTCATAGCTGATCCAGTCACTCCAGCTGCCGGCGTAGAGGCGTGCCTCCGGGATGCCGGCGGCGTAGAGAGCCAGCAGGTTGGCACAGGCGGTGACACCGGAACCGCAATAGACGATAGGCTGCTTCCCCGAGGCGAAGGCCCACTCTTTTTTCAACTCGGCAGGAGTTTTCCAACGCCCATCCTTCCCCAAATTCTCCTTCCAGAAACGGTTGACCGCACCTGGGATGTGACCCGCCTGGGCATCGATCGGTTCCGTTTTCCCTTCATAACGGGCGGGTTCACGGGAGTCGATCAACAGACCCTTCCACGCTTTCACTTCCTCCATTCCGACCTGAAACTGTTCTTGCCGATGTGGGACAAAGCGTGTGGGTTCCCGCCGGGGGACTTCGTCACTCACGGGATACCCCAACTCGGTCCACGCCCCATAGCCGCCGTTAAGGACGAACACTTCCCCATGCCCGAGATATCGCAACATCCACCAGAGGCGGGCTGCCATCATCCCTCCTTGGTCATCATAGGCGATGACGGTCCGGCGGTGATCGATCCCCAAGGCTCCCAGTCGCTCCGCCAATCGCTCCTCATCAGGTAGAGGGTGACGTCCCCCATGAGTCCCCACGGGAGCGGATAAATCCTGTTCCAGGTGCAAATACAGCGCCCCTGGTATATGACCCTTTCGATACGCCTCTTCCCCGGCTTCTGGGCGGGCCAAGTCGAACCGGCAGTCCACCACCACCAGCCCGGAATCCTGTAGATGTTCAACTAACCATTCAGGAGTGACCAACGGATTCCTGTTCATATCATGCACCTCCAAGATGGGTTTACGAATTCCCCTTCACTCTCTCCACCTGAAGCAAGATCAGATTCTCTTACAATGACTACTACCCTTTACCTTTATCTCAGCTTATCATCGTCTTCGCCTTAAATCTTTCCCTCTCTAACTCTTACTCAACTCAATTCCTTCCCAGTTTTTTAGCTGTGTGCAAAAAAAGTTCTCCACCCTCTCCGTACTTCTTAGAGGGAAGGAACTCCTCCTTTCTTATCTCTTTTTGATGAATATAGCCATAAAACTAAGGCACAACATAGTAATTAATAAGTACAGCCAAATATAATCTATCGGAACTGATTCATGGCCCATCATCGTATAAATTGCCAGAATAACAACACCGATGATTGCACTCACCGTAATGATTCGCAACGCAAAAACTTGAAACAACTGAATCACCCGTTCGTCCACTTCAGGCAATTGAGATTTCTTCATCTTTCTCTGTTTCACAAAAAAAGTGATCAGCGCAACACCAATGATTAAAACAAAAAGACTCAAAGGAGGATCCATATTATTCGTTCTCCTCGGTCAAATGAAAAATTTCCTCTACCGGCTGACCGAAATAGTTAGCAAACTTTAAGGCTAATTCTAAGCTGGGACTATATCGGTTTCGTTCGATGGCAATTATTGTTTGCCGTGTCACCTGTAGCTCCTTCGCCAATTGATCTTGAGTTATCCCCCGTTTTTTACGGATCTCTCGAACTAAGTTAGTAACCATTATCGTCTCCTTAAGTGTAAAGGTCACTTTACAAAAAAGGATACTATATATTCACACGGTTGTAAAGATAACTTTACATTTCAGTTCAAAAAAAGCGGGGATCTGCCCCACTTGTCCTTTCATTCCGCCTTTTCTTCCCCTCCTCATCCAAAACAAACTACGATTCCCAAAGTCGGTACACCATATATTTCTATTTACTTCAGATCTTATCCACCAATTGTTACAGCGCCTCCAAACATTTTCGCTGTTTCCAATTGCCATCACTCAACTTACTATGTAGCAGAACAGGGCAGCTGCTCCTGCAAACAGCCAACTGCTAAGAATCAATACCCGGGCTGTCTCCTGGATGTGGCGCGGCTTCTTTGGATACAAGGGATCCCCCAGGGTAGCTATGTGGGAGAGCACTCCACGATATCGGTTCTCCCCTCCCAGCTGAATCCCCAACCCCCCTGCCAGCAAGGACTCTGTGATGCCACTGTTGGGACTGGGGTGCTTTGAGGCATCCCGTCGCCACATGTGCCAGGCTTGTCGGGGGGAGTGACCTGTCAGGGCGAGGGCTAATAGCACAGGTGGAATCGTGAGGCGGGCCGGCACCCAGTTGGCCAGGTCGTCCAGCCGAGCAGAAGCCCAGCCCAGATCCCGGTACCGTTCATCCTTGTATCCCACCATGGAGTCCAGGGTGTTGACCGCCCGGTAGGCCAATGCCAACGGCGCCCCACCCAAAGCAGCAAAGAAAAGAGGCGATGTGACAGCGTCCACGATATTTTCTGCTACCGTCTCCACCGCTCCCCGCACCACTTCCGGTTCCTCTAAATGGTCGGTATCTCGTCCGACCACGAAGGAGAGTGCTCTGCGGGCCCCCGGCAAATCCCCTGCTTCCAATGCGTGAAGAATCTCTCGACCTGCCTCCGCTAACCCCTTGACAGCGATCGTGGTGGAGATCAGCCACACCTCCAATACGCGGGCCGCCCACCAGGAGAAAGATTCCACTGTAGCCAATAGAAAATAAGAGACCCCATAGACCGTTCCCACTACCACCAAGGGCAGGAGACAACCCAGCAGGCGGATTCGCCACCCTTCCCGAAGTTCCGCCATTCCCCGGCGCAGGATTCTTTCCACCTGGGTGATCCCCCATCCCATCCCTACCACCGGATGAGGAAAATGTCGCGGGTCCCCCACCCAACGGTCCACGACGCAAGCCAACAGTAAAATGAGCGCCGGGATCATCTCCGCTGACGCTCCCGAAGCACCGTTTCTCGAATCGCTTCCCGAACTGACTGCCCCACGACCTGTCCCAGAGGACTGACCGCTCCGGCATAGGCATGTACGTATTTCTCTCTTCTCCGTTGGGTGGAAGCAATCATCACCGCATCCGTCGTGGTCCCCGTGGCAGACCGCCCCTCCCCGTCCCTTACATCCAGTTCTTGAAGCGCCGCTGCTTTCGCCTCGGTAACGGTGATCACCGTATTCACCAGCGCTCCCTCTGTCAATTCGCCATCCACTACCAGGAGGATATTGATCGTCCCTGGGTCTGGATGATCCATGAAAACTGGACCCGGCCATCCCATCCTCGCTGCATTGCTGACACCGGCGGTCACGATGGCTGCCACCTGTACCAGGGGATCCCCCATTTGAATCACGGAGGCGTTCTCCATCCGGGCGGCGGTCAGCAGGGTGGGCGTCTGTTCCGGGTCATATCCATTAGTCACCAACCAACCGCGGGTCTCCTCCACTGGGTCCCCTTCCCGATAATCCTTCTCCACATGG
>CAUGKZ010000263.1 GCA_959600065.1 uncultured Kroppenstedtia sp.
GACCCCGGATATAAATTCTTTCCGCGTGTTTTCCAGCTGTTTTTCCTTCTCGATATCCTGCTCCAACCGAGTGATATGGGTATGAAGCCGATCGGAGAGTTCGTTGATGTTACGCGACAGATCCCCGATCTCATCCTGGGTCGTCACCGGAATTTTCTCGGAAAAGTCCAATCCGGTGATTCGTTGCGTAGTTTGGTTGATTCGCAGTAACGGCCGGGCAATGCGACGGGAGTAATAAAATGATGCCAACAGTACGAGCAGCAGTGTGGCGATCACAATATATCCATAGTAATCCCGCATCACCCCCGCGGCTTCATTGACAGGCTGCAGCGATGTCATCGCAAACACATAAGCGGGCTTTCCGTCCCGGTCTTTGATGGTGTCCACAAAGATTTTGTACTTTATATGATTTTCTTCAAAATCCATGATTTTACTCGAATTCGCCTTGCGATCGTCTCCGTACAAAAGATCCGCTTGAAAAGCTTTGACCCGATCCAGAAATAAATGGTTTGTATAGCGTGAAAATCCGACGCCTTCCGGTGCGTGCACCTTTGTAACCGTTCCTTTGACAAGCCAATTAGGATACTTTTCATCATATTTCGTCGCATTTTTAAACCTGGGGACAATAACTTCATATTCTTTGTTCACCATCTGATGATTTTCCAGATGCCCCTCCTCTCTCAGATGGCTTGGATTCCTTCCCACCCGTTGTACTACTGGCTGGTTCTTCATCATTCTACCTTCCATGGCAATCCGCTCTCCCTCTTGAATCCATGTGTCGAGAAACGAATCGTCATTATTGAAGTCTTCCACATTCATGATACTGTACAGCGGGATGGTGAGCCTTTGATTGGCAAGGGGGTGGTTGTCATCGGAGGAGTCCACCTGGATCTCCATGTTAAAATCGCCGGTATGTTTCAAGTTGCCCATGGCATCGAGGGTCGTGATCCAGGTGTGATGCTTTTGATAAAAGTCCAGTTCAAGATTGACCACGGCTTGTGGGTCTTCCGCATTCTTCAGGTAGTCCTTTTTATAGGATTGAAGAGCTGCCTGGATATCCTTCACCTTTTTATGCACATAAAACTCTTTGAAGAACACGGTTTGTCCGATAAAAACGACCGAAAGAATGAACAGGCACAATGCGGACGTCAATATGAACAGCTTGAGTACAATACCGCTTTTCATGGTTGATCCTCAAATTTGTATCCTGAACGAACGACGGTGACGATGGATTTGGCGTGCTCTCCCAGTTTGGAACGGAGATTGCGAATATGACTGTTGACCGTTCGATTGTCACCTACGAAATCATATCCCCAAATTTTCGTGATCAGTTGTTCTCTTGTGATGATGATTCCTTTGTTTTTCATCAGGCATGCCAGGATTTCAAACTCCGTATGGGTTAAATTGCAGTTTTCCCCATCAACTGTAACGGAACGGGAGGGGAAATGGATCGAAATTCTGCCATTGGATAATGTATCGTTCTCATGTTCCCGAGCAGGCCGACTCTCCAAAAGTCGCTTTGCCCGTGCCAGCAAAATCCGGGGACTGTACGGTTTGGTAACATAATCATCTGCACCGAGCTCAAATCCGAGCAGCGTATCATCCTCATCCGAACGTGCTGTCAACATAATGATCGGAGTGTTCGACGCCTTGCGAATGCGTCTGCACACCGACCACCCGTCCAATTCAGGCAGCATAATATCCAAAATGATTAAATGCACCTCATGCTCTTGAAACAGTGTCAATGCATGTCTTCCGTCGGCTGCTTCCAACACTTCATAGCCTGCATCGAGCAAATAATCCTTTATAATTTCACGTAAAATCTGCTCATCCTCCACAACCAGTATCTTTTTTGACATTCGGCGATCTCTCCGTGTTTTTAAGTAGGATTAAGTATTTAAAAAGTATAGAGAATGCAACATATTATTGGATATTCTATCATGTCGAGGACAATATCAATAAATATAACTTTATTTATTATAACATGGGCAAGGAATGTATAGGATTTATGGAAGAATCCATTGAAACAGGGAATGAGGGGGGATATGAAACTTCGTTTACAAGGGCCCCGGGTGGTGCTGAGGGACTTGGAGCCGGAGGATCTGGATCGTCTCTGGTATTGGAAATATGAAGCAGAGCATAGACAAAGGTCTTTTAAAAGCCTCTATCATTGCGGAAAAGCTGTTAGTGAACTGATCATACTGCCCCAAATGAATGGCAAACATTGTGAAAAAGTCGTCACAGAGGGTGGGTTTTACTGATCCTTTGGAAGCCATTCTCATGAGGGGCATGGGAATGGCTTCTTAATTGCGAAAGGAACGCAAGAGAGATATCTTGATTAAAAACTATAAAAAATTTGAGATCCGATGCCCTCAGGCATCGGATCCTTTTTCTGTTGCTTGGGGGTGCTGTACACAGAGCCAAACCGATCCGCGAGGTGACATATTGAAAGGCCTTTTCTATGAGAGGGTTGGTTCTTCATTTAAACTTAGATATTCTTTGATTCCATCCAGAATCGCGACAGCCACCCGGTTTTGATATTCTTCGGTCAGCATTTCTTTCTCTTCTTTGGGATGGGTCAGATATCCCATCTCAAGCAAAACAGCTGGCATGGTTGTATCCTTCAACACAAAATAATTCCCTTTCTTTACACCTCGATCCTGAAAACCACTCTTTTGCACCACATGTTTATGCATGATCTTGGCCAGGGCAAGGGAATTCCAGTGGTAATAATACGTTTCCGTGCCGGAAACCTCCGGGTCGTCAAAGGTATTACCATGAATGGATATAAACAGATCCGCATGCAAATCGTTGGCCAATTTCGGCCGGGCATGGTCGATAGAAGAGATAAAACGATCCTCTCTTCTAGTGAGCTCCACCTGTAGTCGTGGCTCTTCCTGGGACAGTTCTTCCACTTTACGCGACAACTGCAGAGTAAAGTCCTTCTCAAAATGTCCACTGGCCCCTGTCGCACCCTGATCTTTACCACCATGGCCGGGGTCGATGACAATTTTGTACTCCGATTTGTTGTGGGGGACGAAGTTGTAAAAGGTAATGATTGCAATAATGGTGAAGATTGATAAGATGATGATCGATGGTTGGATCTTTTTCAGCTCTATCACTCCTCTGGTTGTGTTGTAGTTTAGCACAGAGCAACTATATATTTTTGAATGTTATATCAAGTGGATACCCATATCAACATGAACTGGAGAGATTGTAATAGTGGAATTAATAGGATTTATGGAAGAATCCATTGAAATAGAGGATGAGGGGGATGGTGAATGCAGCTTACTATGCAAGGACCTCGAGTGGCGCTGAGAGACTTGGAGCCGGAGGATCTGGATCGCCTCTGGTATTGGAAATATGAAGCAGAGGATCGGGAACACCAACTGTGGGACGGCCCTTACCGGCCAGTGGTGAAACCGGCACGGGAGGAGTTTGACCGCCAGTGGAAGGAGGACTTGGCTCGGGTGGGCACCAACTCTTCCCGGTGGCAGATGGTGGTGGAGATCGACGGGGAGCTGAAGGGAACAGTGGGTCGCTACTGGGTGGATGAGGTTACCCATTGGTTAGAGATCGGGATTGTCATCTTTGATTCCCGATACTGGTCCGGAGGTTACGGAACGGAAGCCTTTCAGATGTGGGTCGATTATCTCTTCCATCATATGGACCTGGTCCGTCTAGGAATCTCTACTTGGTCTGGGAACGAGCGGATGATTCGTCTCGCGGCCCGCTGCGGCATGGTGGAAGAGGGAAGAATCCGGAAAGCCCGGATCGTTCGGGGACAGTATGCTGATTCGGTCAAGATGGGGATTCTCCGAGAAGAATGGGAAGGGAGGA
>CAUGKZ010000264.1 GCA_959600065.1 uncultured Kroppenstedtia sp.
ATCCTACCCAGCGGAGAATCTGGAGAGAGGGCGTTTAGGGGCAACATCTTCCCTGAGTTGCTTCCGGTAAGGCTTTGCCCCTGCCCGATGGTCAGATTTGGAGCGGCCAGCTTCTACTTCCTTGTGGTATGGTATCGGAGCGTGGGTGAACAGGATCTACCCACCTAAAATATGTCTATTCAACACGCCTGTGGCAAGGTGTTTTTTTGCTCAGTACCGAATATTTGTGGTGTCAGTTACAACCAAGAGAGGAGGGAACAGAGATATTGAAATTCTCCTCAAAAACAGGCTTGCTTTTGATTGATGTGCAGAAAGCCTTTGATGACCCAAAGTGGGGCCCGCGAAACAACCTTCATGCAGAAGAAAATATCGAGCAGTTGCTATCGGTTTGGCGTGCAAAAGAATGGTCAGTGTTCCATATTGGTCACCTCTCTCGGAACCGGAGTTCTCTTTTTCACCGGGACACCGACAGTTGTGATTTCAAGCAGGAAGCTCGTCCCCTGGCGGGAGAGCCGGTCATGGAGAAGTACGTAAACAGTGCCTTCATCGGGACGGACCTGGAAGAGAACCTCCGAGAAAAAGGGATTCAATCCTTGGTGATCGCGGGTCTGACCACGGATCATTGCGTCTCCACCAACCCGGATGGCGGGGAACCTGGGCTTTGATTCTTGGCTTTTGTCGGATGCTACCGCCACCTTTGATCGGAAGGATCTCGACGGGAATCGGATTCCGGCAGCGGAGGTTCATCGCATCCATCTGGCCAGTTTACACGGTGAGTTCACCCAGGTGACGGATACCGCCTCCCTGATCGCCCATCTGTGATCCTGAAGGCCTGGTTTCTCAAAGATGAGACGGCAATGAAAGGAGGGGTCATAAAAAAACCGGCTCCTCTGATGAGGCTAAAGAATAAAAAGAATCTGGGCAAACTTGATTCATAGCATACTATCAAGGGCAAAGGGGCATCTCTTCCATTCTTTGAGGCATATTCTAAATTGGCGATTACTGATGCTCAGGATGAATATGAGGAGTGTCATCCCTGATTTTCACTGTATAACAGAAAAAAGACTTGAGTCCCAAATGGATCTCAAGTCTTTTACTTGCAATGAAAACAACCTTACATCATATTTCTATGTTTTCATTAAAAACCCGGCAATTGCAACAAAGACAGCAGCGAGGATAAAAGCTGTTAGACCTTGATCTAAAACAATTGCAAAGATGACTATGGATAAACCGCTTAATACAAATGAAATTCTGACTAACCATTGTCTAAGCTTCATCTAATCACCAAATTTCATAAGTATCTTTAATTCACTTGTGTTTGCATTTCTTTTCCCAACAATTCATTATGTAGTTACTCCAATCATTCCAGCTGTATTTACGCAAGCATAACAAGTAGTTCCTGCTGTTGCAGGCACTCCAATGGTGCAAGAAGCACCGCATAATACAGCTAATAAAGAAATCGCTCACGCCGACATACCTTTGCCTGCTAAACATTTTTGCATACAACTAGTCCAGCCCATTGTACTGAATTGAGGTGTAGCATATCCACTAATATCAAAATTTTGATTAAAGTTTCCTTGCCATCAATCCAATATTTTAGTGATGCGTCATCAACCCTGGGACCTTCATTTTTTGAATTGTTGAAACAAATCAGGTAGAATGGATCTGAAATCTTGTGAAGATCATCACAAAGGGAGTGGAGAGATGGGCCGGAAAGTGATTATCCCTGGGGGTTCAGGGTTTTTGGGGCAGGCGTTGGCGCAGGATCTGGTATCCCGCGATTACAAAGTGACGGTGTTGACCCGGGGGGAGGGACGGACTGAGGGGGACATCCGGTATGTCCGGTGGGACGGGAGAACTCCGGGGGATTGGGCGATGGAGCTGGAGGGGGCGGAGGCGATCGTCAATTTCACGGGGCGAAGCGTCAATTGCCTGTACACTGCAAAGAACCGGGAGGAGATCATGAATTCCCGACTGGACTCCGTCCAGGTGCTTCATCACGCCCTCCGACAATGCCAACCGCCAAAGGTGTTCATCCAGGCGAGTTCACTGGCCATCTTCGGGGATACCCGCGAGGAATGTGACGAAGAGGCCCCACATGGTGAGGGATTCTCGGTGGAAGTGTGTCAACGGTGGGAGGAAGCCTTTTTTGCGGAGAACCATCCGGAGACACGACAGGTGCTGCTGCGGATCGGCTTTGTGCTGGGTCGGGACGGCGGTGCGCTGGAACCGCTCGCCAAACTGGCTCGCTACGGTCTCGGGGGAAAGATCGGATCGGGAGAACAGTACATCAGTTGGATCCATCTGGAGGATCTCCATGCCATGATCCGATATGCCTTGGACCATCCGATGGAGGGAATTTACAATGCCACCGGCCCCGCTCCGGTGACCAATGCAAGCTTTATGGCCGCCTTGCGAAAAGCCATGGGCAAAGGCTGGGCACCGCCGGCCCCCGCCCCGTTGGTGCGGTTAGGCGCGGTGTTGGTGATGCGGGCGGATCCCGGATTGGCCCTCACCGGACGCAACTGCATCCCCAAACGGCTTCAGGAGGCGGGCTTCCAATTTCGTCACACCGACCTGGAAGAGACGTTGCGGGAACTGGTGTGAATTATCAGGGAATCGAAGTGAACATAACTGAATCCCCGCCCCCGACGGATCTAACATTTGCGAATCGCAATCCAATCCGCCCGTAATCTTGTGGAATGGATGAAATCAGGGGAAAAGCAAAATCCCTCCGTTGATGACGGAGGGATTCCAGACGTTTTGGCGCAAGCGCCCTGTGGGGCTTCTTTTTTTTGGTGGGGCTTTAATACGCCCGGGAGAACCAGACGGTATGTTGGGACTTTTGACCGCAGGCGATACAGGTCTCCTTGGTGACCGGCGGTTCAAAGGGGATGTTACGGGAAGTGAATTTGGTCTCTTGCTTCACCTTGGCTTCACAGGCGTCGGCTCCGCACCAGCCGGCCAACACCCAACCTGCCACTTGATCTTCTTTCTCCGCTTGGGCGATATGTGCTTTCAATTCCTCCAAGGTATCGATATGAAGATGGGAGTGCTCTTTTCGGAAAGCGAGCGCTTTTTGGAACATGTTCTTCTGGATCTCTTCCAGCAGCTCCCCGATCTTCTCAACCGCCTGATCGATCGCCACTGCCATCTTCTCCCCGGTGTCCCGGCGGGCCAACACCACTTCCCCCTTGTCCACGTCACGGGGTCCGATTTCCAGACGGAGAGGAACACCGCGCATCTCCCATTCGTTAAACTTCCAACCCGGTGTCTCCTCCCGCAGGTCGGCTCTCACGCGCACTCCTGCCGCCTGGAGAGCATCGAACAGTGGGTCGAACTGTTCCATGACCTTCTCCCTCAGTTTGATTGGACCGACGGGGATCATCACCACCTGTGTCGGGGCCACGCGGGGGGGCATGGCGAGCCCGCGGTTATCGCCGTGAACCATGATCATAGAGCCGATCAGGCGGGTGGAGGTGCCCCAGGAGGTGGTGTGTACATATTTCAATTGGTTGTCTCGGTCCAGGAATTGAATATCGAATCCCTTGGCGAAATTTTCTCCGAGATAGTGGGAAGTACCCGCCTGGACCGCTTTGCCGTCTTTCATCATCGCTTCGATGGAATAGGTCTCCACTGCTCCGGCAAACCGTTCACTAGTGGTTTTTTGTCCTTTCCAGACGGGGATAGCTAGTACCTCTTCTACCACTTCTCTGTAGATCTCTAGCATCTGCATCGTCTCTTGACGGGCTTCCTCCTCTGTGGCATGGGCGGTATGTCCTTCCTGCCAGAGAAATTCCGAGGTCCGCAGAAAGGGCAGGGTCCGTT
>CAUGKZ010000265.1 GCA_959600065.1 uncultured Kroppenstedtia sp.
TCGGATCCATCTCGAATTGCATCAGTACGGTAAGGCCCTTCAGTTTGCCCAGGAGGGATTGAAGCGGGCAGTGGCTGAAAGTCAAGTGGGCAAAATGTACGAACTGGCTGGGGTTCTGGCGGAAGCTTCTCTCATGAGTGGGGATTCCCAGAGGTCCGAAGGGTACCTTCGTTTGTTGGCGCGGATCGGGGATTCGGTTCCCGCGGCGGCACAGATCCAGGGGTGGACGTTACTCGGGCAGTACCACACCAGGAACCGGGAATGGCGGGAGGCTTCCACATCCTTTAAGAGGGCGCGAAATCTTGGACAGGAAGCGAACAGGCCTGATTTGCTGGCCCGGTTGTATTTGGCTTGGGGGGACAGCGAAAGGGAGCGAAAGAACTTTTCCGGAGCGACCCTCCATTATGAAGAAGGATTACGAATCCTCGGTATCGTCAGTGATCCGAATCTGGAACGGGTACTCCGGCTTCGATTGGCAGAATCCTGGGAAGGCAGGGATGAGAAGGAATTCTTATGTTGCTTGCGGAAGATTTATGAATTTGAGTGTGGACGGAGGGGGGTGAAGTCTGATCCCTGTGATCAGGTTCCGCTTCCGGAGGAGGGGATCCTTGCCCGTTGATGAGTCGAAGCTGTCTGCTGTACCGGATTGAATACGGCAATCTGGCCCTGGTGGAGACCAAGGAAGTGATGCGCTGAATCGCGCAATACTTGGATAATCAGGCGGATCTCGATGTGCCCGTCGGGATTCATATGATGGGTTGTCCCCATTCGCGGATATCGGTTTGCAAGGGATCAAGAGGAGGAGACGAAACCGAGGTGTTTCGTCTTTTTTTGTGCCATGATCGCGTCGGGATTTCGGTCAACCCAATCCCCGCCGACCTGGGGTTTATCCGACACCTTCGTTTGAGGTCATCGACTCGTGTGCTTTCTCCCACAGAGAGCTTCTGCTATAATGGGGGATATTCCATGGGTGGTCTGACCACTGCCACCAGAATCGAAGGGGTTGAAGTCTTTGTCTTCTTTGCGAGAAGAAGCTCTAAAGTTGCACCTGGAACAACAAGGGAAATTGACGGTCCATTCTAAAGTGCCTGTCAGCAATTCCAACGATCTCAGTCTTGCCTATTCACCGGGTGTGGCCGAGCCCTGCAAGGAGATCCATACGGATCCGGGCAAAGTGTTTGATTATACGATGAAGGGGAATCTGGTGGCTGTAGTATCAGATGGTACGGCGGTGCTGGGACTGGGGAATATCGGGCCTCACGCGGCGATGCCTGTGATGGAAGGAAAAGCGGTTCTGTTCAAGGCATTTGCCGGAGTAGATGCTTTTCCCCTCTGTGTCGATACCCAAGAGATCGATAAAATCGTGGAAACGGTAAAATTGCTCGCTCCCACATTTGGAGGGGTGAATCTGGAGGATATTGCCGCTCCCAAATGTTTTGTCATCGAAGAGCGATTGAAAAAAGAAGTAGATATTCCTGTCTTTCACGACGATCAACACGGAACGGCGATCGTGACCCTCGCGGGCCTGATCAATGCGTTGAAAATTGTGGACAAGAAAATGGAAGAGATCCGAGTGGTGGCCAACGGAGCAGGCGCCGCTGGCATGGCGATTGTCAAGCTGTTGCTCTCTCTCGGGGTGAAAGATATCATCATGTGTGATAGCAAGGGTACCCTCTATGAGGGAAGAAGCGAAGGCATGAACAGCGTGAAGGAGAAAATCGCGCAAGAGACCAACCCCAGGGGGATTCGTGGTTCTCTGTCTGATGCGATGAATGGAGCCGATGTCTTTATCGGGGTGTCGGTGGCGGGAGCGGTCACTCCAGAAATGGTGCGATCCATGAACCGGGATTCGATTATCTTCGCTATGGCCAATCCTGTTCCCGAGATTATGCCCGAGGAGGCCTATGCGGCAGGAGCCAAAGTGGTGGGTACGGGGCGTTCCGATTTTCCCAATCAGGTAAATAACGTTCTGGCATTCCCTGGGATTTTCCGGGGGGCCTTGGATGTTCGCGCCCGCAACATCAATGAGGAGATGAAGGTGGCAGCGGCCCGGGCGATCGCTGATCGGATCGATGAGGATCAACTCGCCTTTGACCATGTGATTCCCTTTGCTTTTCAACCGGACGTGGCTCCCAATGTGGCAGCAGAGGTGGCACGAGTGGCGATGGAAACAGGCGTGGCCCGTCTGCAAAGGGATCCAAAGGAGATTTATGAACGGACGATGCAATTGATTCATAATTCCTCCAACACCGATTGATTCTGGGAAAAGGATGTCTGTCAAGCGAGGTGTGATCAAAAGACCGTGGTAATAGAAGCTGGTTCGTCCAAATTTCAATCCATTTTGCTCCGCATCCACGAAGTGATCGATGAGAGCAACTTGAAACCCGGGGATCGAATCCCTTCGGAGCGGGAGCTTGTCTCCCGTCTTCAGGTGGGACGGTCTACGGTGAGGGAAGCCCTACGGGCCTTGGAGTTTTTGGGGATTATCACTACACGGCGTGGACTGGGTACATTTTTACAACCTTATCGGTCACATCGTCTGGTGGATCTGCTCGCTTATTACATCCTCCGGGATGGGACCACTCAGAACAATTTGTTGGAGATGAGAATCCTTTTGGAGACAGGGGCCGTCCGGCTGGCGGCTCTCCGAGCCCGTGAAGAGGACCTATCGGCTCTGGAAGGGATCTGGTCTGACATGGAGAAAAAAGTAATGGCAGGGGAAGTGCCGGTGGAAGAGGATTATGAATTTCACCGGCTTATGATGCAGTCCTCCTGTAACCATCTTTTACTTCGGGTTTGGTATCCGTTGATTCAATATGGGCAGACCGTAGGGGAAAACTCTCTCCATCACAGGGGTGGCCTGCAACAAGCCCTCCAAGAACACCGGGATATTTTGGACGCGATCCGGGAAGGGAACCCTCGCAAAGCGGAACGGAGCCTAGAAATGCATCTGTCCGTGGCGGGTTTTTTTCGTGTGGAGGGTCAGAGTTATCAGGATCTGTAGTCGTCGTCCCATAGCGGGCGTCTCATTGCTATCATGTTTTGTTCTGTGCTATGATGACTCCGGTACACGAGGATGAATTTTTGCGCCGCCGGGGAGCCCCGGTCCCCGGGAGGGGAAAGGTTCGGATTTAGACACGGATGAGGTGTTTGAGCGTGTTCAAAGATCTGTTTCGCAAACAGAAACGATATGCAACCATCCCTTCGGAGCAGGCGAAGAAGGAGATTCCGGAGGGAATCATGCAGAAATGTCCCAACTGCGGACATATCATGATTGCCAAAGAACTGGAAAAGAATTTGAAGGTCTGCGGAAACTGTGACCATCACTACTCACTGTCCGTTCCCGAGAGGATTCGGATGATCGTGGATGAAGGCCATTTTTTTGAATATGATACGGATCTGATTTCCGAGGATCCCCTCTCCTTTCCAAATTATGCCGAAAAGTTAGAGGCAGATCGGAAAAAGACTGAGCTGAACGAGGCTGTGGTGACTGGAGAAGGGACGATCGGCGGGTATCCCTCTGTTGTCGGTGTGATGGATTCTCGCTTTCGCATGGGGAGCATGGGTTCTGTCGTGGGAGAGAAAATCGCCCGTGCCGCCGATCAGGCTGCCACGAAAGGGTATCCTTTCATCCTGTTCTCCGCATCCGGTGGCGCCCGCATGCAGGAAGGGGTCCTCTCGCTGATGCAGATGGCCAAAACGAGTGTCGCATTGGAACGGATGCACAGAGAGCGGGTCTTATTCGTCTCGGTCCTGACCCATCCCACCACTGGAGGGGTTTCTGCCAGCTTTTCTTCTTTGGGGGATATCAATCTGGCAGAAC